>JANQTT010000109.1:3331-10437 GCA_030731565.1 Rickettsiaceae bacterium
ACTATCATTTCTCCTTCAGAAATATTATCAAGTTCAGTAAGGATATTTTGCAGTTTTTTCTTGGATGATTTATGGCTCTGAGTAATAAATTTATCACCTAGAATATTACGTTCTGAGATCAGTAGATATTTATTTGAAGTAAAACTATGCTTTAAAGGCACTACTGCTAAATTTATTATATTTTTTTTGACTTCAGCAAAATGTTTTACAGTTATTGACGCAAAACCATGGTCAGCAGTGATTTGCTTAATTCTTTCTACGGAGCTTTTTGCATTACAGCAAATTATTGGAATTTTCTTTTTATTTTCTGTAATTATTTCAAATAATTTTTCAAATTCAGTTTTCTTTTCAATCTTGGCTGCGGCCGCAATATTTTCAATAATTTTATATTCCTGGTTACTACCTCCCTCAACCAATATATTATTGCTTCTTTCTAGAAACTCTTTTGCTTCACTGGCGCTACATATTTGCTTTTCAGGTGGAATAGCAAAATAAAAAGAACTTGGATTGTTTTTATTAGAAAGTAATCTTGATTCGTAGAAATCTTTATAACTATTTTCATATTCCAATATAGCTTGTAGGCAAAGGTTATCATAGATAACTGTATGTCTTTCTAGAAAATCTGGGAGTAGGCACATTTTTTCATATAAAAGGGGCGTAAGGTGTTCATATCCATGGAATTTATGACCAGAGGTTATAGATTCATACAAAGGATTTGTGATATAATTTACTCCGAAAGTTTTCAGGAAGTTATTTTTAAAATTTGTTATGGTTTCAGAATTTAGTAAACTTTCACTAGCTGTAGATAAAGTAAGCGTTTTTAGCGTTGCTTTAGATATTTGGCTATATGTATCAAACTCCCTAATTGATTCAACAAGCGTCCAGCCAAAGTTAATCCTATAACCTTTATTATCAGCATTTACAATATCAACTATCTCTCCGCGAACTGCAAATTCTCCGCTATCTACTGCACTTGCAGACCTAGTGAAACCATTTTTAATTAAAAAAACTAGTAAGTTATCTATGTCCAGCTTCATTCCAGGCTCTAAGACTATCGTAGAATTACTAAAAATGTCTGGAATCGGAAGCCTTGTGATCAAGTTTTGTGCAGCGGTAACTACTATATATTTCTTAGCTTTTTGAGCTAAGGTAGTTAAAATACTCGCTCTTTTTGATAGGATTCCTGTGCTTGGGGATACTCTGTCATAGGGAATTGTATCTAGGCTAGGAAAGTGTAAAATATTAGTTTTTTTATCTTTTTTGCTATCAAAAAATTTTAGTTGCTTATAAGCAGAAATTGCGCTTTCTTCATCTGCAAATAATAATAAAATATTTTCACTATTCTTGTTAAAATGTTCATATGTAAATAAACACTTTGCTGCTAAAGGAATTTCAAGCTTTTTCATTTGTTACTCGGCTCAAAATCTAAAATTTGCAACATCAATTCGGAAGATTTGTCTTCCGGAAGCGGAATTTTCTTAGTATACCAATCATAAATATCTGCATCATTCATCTGCAAAATTTCCTCAAAAGTTTTAAGTTCATAAGCGCTCATTTTATCGAGATTTAATTTTGCAAACTGACCGATGATTAAATCAGTTTCTTTGCATCCACGGTTGCAGCTTTGATAGAGCAATTTTTTAAGTAACTCCTCTCTATTTTTAATATTCATGATTATGATCTTGCAAAAAAAAAATATGGTAATATTATTATCCACAACAGAAAAAAATCAAGATTAAATTGCTTCTTAACCTTCAATCATTTTGTAACCTTGAAATTAAGAGCGTTTTGTGTTTATTTTCGTCAACAACAAATTTAGTATATAGATATTTTGGGTAATATGAAGCAGCCTAATTGCTCAAATTCCGGACAAGGAGAAGCAGTTTCTGAGACTGTTGTTTGGGATAATGTCAAGCGTGATTTAAAAGCACATTACGGTGATGATCTGTATAAAAGCTGGCTAAGTAAGATTGGCTTTGGGGAAAAACAAATTGATGGCACTTTAATACTTTTGGCACCTAGTAATTTTGTTAGAGATTGGATTAAATCCAATTATCTGGAAATAATTTCAAGGCTATGGGTGCACCACGATGCTGATATTAAATATGTTGATATTATTACAAAAGAGGTGGCAGAAAAATTTCAGCCGGCCAATTCAAGCGCTGGAATGGAATTAGTAAAGCCAAATTTCTTATCTAATGATATCGACGAAGAACTCGCTTTGCTAGACCCGAGATTTACATTTGATAATTTTGTTGTAGGACCGCCAAATGAGCTTGCGTATGCCGCCGCTATGGCTGTTGCAGAATCTGAAAAAGCTATAGTTAAATCTAATCCACTTTTTTTATATGGTGGAGTAGGGCTTGGTAAAACACATTTGATGCATGCAATAGCTTGGCACTGTAAAGAAAAAAATCCAAAAAGAAAAGTGCTCTATATGTCAGCTGAAAAGTTTATGTATAGGTTTATTAAAGCGCTTCGCAACAAAGACGTAATGTCATTTAAAGAAGAGTTCCGCTCAGTTGATATTTTAATGATTGACGATATACAATTTATTTGTGGCAAAGAAAGCACTCAAGAAGAATTTTTTCATACTTTTAATGCCATTATTGACAATAATAAACAAATGGTAATATCTTGCGACAGATCACCAAGCGATTTGGATAACGTCGAAGATAGAATTAAATCAAGAATTGGATGGTGACTCGTTGCAGATGTACATAGTACAACTTATGAGCTTAGAGTAGGTATTTTAGAGTCTAAGCTTGAAAAAATGGATATAAAAATTTCTCAGAACGTAATTGATTTTCTTGCTTCTAAAATAACATCAAATGTTAGGGAGTTAGAGGGAGCACTTAATAAAGTTATAGCTCATTCTACGCTTGTAGGCAGGGAAGTTACACTAGAGACAACTCAAGATATATTAAGAGATTTGTTACGTTCAAATGAACGCATCATTAATGTAGAAGAAATTCAGAAAAAAGTAGCAAGTAGGTATAACATTAAGATCGCTGACATGTCTTCTTCAAGACGACTTAGGTCAATTGCAAGGCCAAGACAAATAGCTATGTATTTGTCAAAAGTTCTTACGTCTAAAAGTCTTGCTGAGATTGGCTCAAAGTTTGGAAAGAAAGATCATACAACTGTTATACATGCTGTAAAAAAAGTTGAAGAATTAATTGCAAACGATAGTGATTTTCGTGAAGAAATCACTTTACTTACTCGCATTTTGCAGAGTTAAAGGGTGGTCTGCAAAATAGGTTGTTTTTCGATAGCCGCGGGAATGTCTTTAAGGTACGCAAAATTTGAGAACGGAAATGACAATGAGATTAGCTAAAACCATTTTGCGGAAAGCTCCTGGAAATGATTGATTAATAAGGAAATTATATGACTGGAAACGATAATATTTTTGAAATAGTTGTGCAAACAAAAGACTTAGTGCATGCACTCAGTTTTGCAAGTTCAGTAGTTGAAAAAAGAAATGTAATACAAGAATTAAGTAACATTAAACTGCTTTCTTCAGGCGGAAAGTTAGAAATTGGTGCTACTGATATGGATGTATATTTAAACCAGACTATAGGAGCCGAAGTTATTTCAGAGGGACAAACAACTGTTTCTACGCAAACTTTATCTGATGTGGTGCGCAGGATTTCTGATCTGGAAATTAGATTAAAACAAGGCAAAGGTAGCGATAAGCTTGAAATTATTGGAGCAAACTGCCGTTTCGAATTACTGACTCTGCCAGCTTTGCAGTTTCCAGCTATGGAAGATATTGATGCGCAAAGTTCGCTTAAAATCTCTTGTGCAGATTTTGCAAGGATTATTGAATATACCAATTTTGCAATGTCTAATGAAGAAACAAGATATAACCTTAATGGAATTTATTTGCATGTTAAGAACGGTGAATTTGCTGCCGTTGCAACAGACGGGCATAGGTTATCAATTGCATCAATGAATTCTGGTGATAAAAGCAATGAATTCGGGGTTATTGTTCCACGTAAATCAGTTTCTGAGCTTTTAAAAATTGTAAAAGATGCAAAATATGCGCAAAGGGATTTGCAACTCTTCTTATCTGATACCAAAATTAAGTTTGCATGCGATAATTTGGTTATGATTTCTAAGCTTATTGATGGCATTTTTCCAGAATATTCATCATTTGTCCCAGAGGATAATGAAAATAAACTGACGGTTAGTACTAAGCTGCTAGCAGGAGCAATTAATAGAGTTGCAACGGTAACTGTCGATAAATTTCGTGCAGTTAAGCTTGCTATAAATAATAAAGAAATATACATAACTGCTTCTGGCGAAGCAAAAGGTGCAGCTAGTGAAACGCTTAAATTTTCAGAAGAAACTGATAGTTTTTGTAGCTTCGCGGGAAGCGAGGTAAGTATAGGATTTAATCCAAAGTATCTTATCGATGTTTTAAGTGCAATTTCAGAAGATCAAGTTGATATATATTTTAAAGATGCTTTTTCGCCTGTTTTAATCAAAACAACGGAAAACCCAAACGATAATTTTGTTATTATGCCTGTAAAAGTTTAAGGTTTTTCTTTTGCGGTAGTATAAAATTCCACTACTAAACTGCTTTTACTATATATACCTTTTATTAACTTTTTACTGCAATAATACCAAGCAGAGGAGGGTAGTTTATGAAAAAGGAAAAAGCATCCAATGGATTTACTCAAAAAATAAAGTTTGATGAATATTTAAAGTTTCCAAAGTCTGAATTATATAGCTGCGACTATAAATTGTTAGAAACTGCATTTGCAGTTCAGTGTAGCTCTATGGTTACACTGGCCAATCGATTATATCCCAATAAAATTTTCACTGAGGAAGACGCTGCTGAATGTGTTTTGATGGCATTTAATAATCGAAATAATACTAGCCGAAAAACTTTTTTATATAACTTGCTTGCCAGTATTTATGATGAAATAGCTCTAGACGAGAACATTCCACATTCTGTGCTTGCTGTAATAAAAAATGATTGGTGTATAATTGCCGTTGAAGATCAGCTGAGCTTTAATAACACGGGTGAGTGCTTGCTATCAGGGGCATTGGATATATAAAATCGTAAAATGCAATTGGTTACTTTGAAAAATCGTCATTTTTTGGTTCCTTCAAAAGCTAATTTGCAATTTGCTTTTCCTTAATTTACGTTTATAAACAACATGTTTATTGACTTATACTAGTTTATTGTTTATGCCTAGATATAGTCATCAAGTCATCCTGAACTTGTTTCAGGATCTCGCGTAGAGCATATCAGATCCTGAAATAAGTTCAGGATGACTTATGCGGAGTATTCAGGATGGCCTGCGAAGCGTTCAGGATGACATCAATACTATATAATATCTCTATGTTTATAAAGAGTTTTTAGTATTTTAAGTAACAGCTCCCATGTCCTTAACAGGTGGGCATAATTAAAAAAATAGATATTTGAATCAATGGATAAGAATGTACCAAATTACCTAACTATACTTAGAATGGTTGCAATCCCTATCATAATAATGTCATTTTATTTTGATGATTCAAAGTTTGCTCATAGACTAGGAGCTTTAGTGTTTGCGCTGGCAAGCCTTACGGATTTTTTTGACGGGTTTTTAGCAAGAAAATATAACTTAGTATCAAGCTTTGGGACAATGTTTGATCCGATAGCAGATAAAGTGCTCGTTGGCTGTGTTTTACTAATGCTAGTTAGATTTGGTCGTGCAGATGAAACACCTTGCCTGCTTATCCTTTCTCGAGAATTCGTGGTCGCAGGTTTTCGTGAATTTTTAGCGCAAGTTAAAGTTAGCGTACCTGTAACGCGTCTAGCAAAAACAAAAACATTTATACAAATGCTTGCAATGACTATGCTATTACTTGGATCAACAGGCTCCGGTATTGAATATCTTGATATTATAGGTCATATTTTTTTATGGATTGCAGCTATTGTTACTGTAATAACTGGTTACTCTTACCTTAAAGCTACTATAAAGTATATCTAATAAATCCAAAATATTAATATTAAATATTTTAACTTTAATTAATACGTTTAATAATAACCATTGACACAAATTAATAAATTTAATATAATATTTTTAATAGTAAATATTAAATTTAAGGTAACCCAATATGAAAAATAATACAGCGAAAAGTCAGGAATTCAATGAAATATTAAACAATTCTGGTCTTGGAACACAATTTTTGATTTATATTGAAAAGCGCGCTTCAAACCCGAATGCTGTTTGGGATAACATGAGTGATGAGTCTTTACAAGCCGAATTTATTGCTAAATGTCAATGGATACAGCACTATGCAAGAACTAAGCTTGGTATGACCGATGCCACGATGGAAATTGCAGCAAATGTTATTAATTCAGAAAAAAGCACACGTTTTTCTAAAGAAGTTAGCGAAAAACTTTTTGATGGCTTTATGCATTTTATTGTTGCTAATGAAACAAATCCTCAAGTCCTTAATTCGCTGATGAACACATGGGTTGCAGAAGGTAGAAACTTGGGTGAACTGGATGTTAATGGAATCACTCCTGCTCAAACGGCTATTTATACAAAAAATATAGCATCATTTGCTGCCTTAGCTTCAATGGGAGTAGATATCTCAGCTATAGATAACGATGGGCTTTCACCTTTACATGTTATAGTAAATAAAATTGAAAATGGGTCAGCCGATATTTCGTTATTAAAAGCCTGGGTAGACGCAGAACTGCCAACCGATATGCTAAGTGGGAAAGGTTTAGGCTCATGGTCTGGTAAAACTGCTATTGAATTTGCTGAAATGAAAGGGCTAGTCAAAGCAACAGCAGTTTTAGATGGTGATGTTGAATTAGCGAATGCAAATTTGGATAAATTATGCCATATCAAAAAAGATCTTATAAAGCAAAGTTACGATATAAAAATTGCACAAGATTCAAATAAACTATTGTTGCATTACCTAGTTGATAATTATGAAGAAATAAGCGCTGAAGTTTTTGCTAAATTCTTGAGTGACAGTACGTTAGGCCTTAAGAGTAATATTTTATTTGGTGGAAAAACAGCGTTACAAAAATGTGTTGAACTCGGTTATAATGATTGGGCTTTAGAACTTGCAAAGACTGGCGTAGGGACTACAAC
>JANQTT010000110.1 GCA_030731565.1 Rickettsiaceae bacterium
ATTGCAATCAGTAATAATGGTAGTGTAAATTTAACTGGATATAATTTGGTTAAAACAATAGATATATTAAATGGAGGTAGCATTCAGTATACTACTGATAATGATATTATATATACTCTTCGGACCGATCAAAATATCAATCTATCTTCTAATGATTTTAAAACGTTAATTAATGTTGCAGAATTCATGCAAAACTCGTTAGGCGAGGAATCTTTTGATTATAGTGGAGCAGGAACTTTAAGAGACTATAAGAGACTTTGTGAAGATTTTGGAAACGGAATAGTTCAAAGCTTTATCAGCTCAAGAGCAGAAGTGGTTGACACTAGTTTAATTACTGATAATGAAGAATTATTAAATTCAATATCTGGAAAGCCTTATAGTTATATGCTGAGCTCAATATTAGGCTATGTGTTTCCAGAAAAACAGGCCATCGATTTTAGCACTCTAAACCATTTTATTGACGAAAAATACTTTGAATTAACAGGAGTTGCTAAAGACCCACTACTAACTGGTTTTGATGGGAAATTGACAACTGAAGTAATAGGTGAAATTTCTTCTTTCTTGTCAATAGATGATGTCCAATTATAAAAGTATCGAATAATTATATTTCTCTAACGGAATGATTCATACCAATTCCCGAATTAAATATTACTTGTATTATTTAATTCGGGAATTGGTATTAGTCTTCGTTAGAGAATATACTATAGTCATTTTGATAAAAATTTATTTTCCCTTTTTAAGAGAGCTTATCTCTTCTTGCATTTTAAGAACAAGTTGTTTCAGCTGTTCGTGTTCTTCTCTAGAAACGTAATTGCCTTTTATGATTGATTTTTCAACGAAATTTGCACCAGATTCTTTTATGATATTAGTTGATTCTCTGGCAATTTTATTGACACCTGCGAGTAATTTTATGATATTTTCCTGAGTCATTTTGGATTTTAGTAATTAATTTAAGTTCTAATATTAATAGATAATGCATGAAGGCCGTTATTAAATTCTTCTTTTAGTAAACCATTAATAACACGGTGTTGCTTGACCAACGATAAATTATCAAGTTCTTTTGCAGCTATTTTTATTGCAAAATGTGATTCTGCATGAACGTTTGGATTGCCGGCATGACCTGCGTGAAGAGCGCTTTCGTCAACAATCTCAAGAAAATGTGGATTTAACACACTCAGTTTCGTCTGTATGTTTTCTTTTCTATTCATTAATTTATTAGTGTTTAAAGTTTGTTGTTTCTAGTATATTATACTAACACAGATAACTCTAAAGTATAGGGCAATGTGACTAACGGAGTAAAAATAATGGATAGCCTGCAAAGAGAGCTTGATAAAGCTACGCAGGGCATACTACTTGTTGTAAAGCTGTTGAACATAGACGAATTGAATATTTTAATAGATGACATTAATTCTATTATAAATAAATTCTATGTAATGGTAGAAAATGCATCTACAAAGGCTATCGAATATAAAATTATCAAAACTTCCAACCCAACAAAACTGTATATAATTATTCCTGACGATAAAAAAATTGCTGAATCATTAGCATACTCTATATACTCCCAAGTGCAGCTATATATTGATTCAGATTTTCCAGAGAGTTACCTAAAATGCTCAATAGGCAGTATTAGGTTTTCTGCAAGTATGGCCATTAAAGCTGAACGTTTAGTTTCGATGATGATGTATGGAAGGTCAAGGTCAGGAAATAAAAGCTATTATTTTAATTATGATGATAACCCAATTAACATTGAAAAACTCCGAGAAGGCAATATTAATTTGAATTTAATGCGCACTTGCTTATTCAAACAAAAAGCTAAGTTCATGTATCAACCTGTAGTCGATAGAAAAACCGGTAAAATTGAATATTATGAATGCTTGCTCAGGGTTAAGAACCAGAAAAATCAGTTAGTTTCTATTGGCCCAATGATTGAAGATGCAGAGGCAAAAGACTTAATAAGTATAGTTGATTTCACAGCTGTAGAAATGGCAATTAATGAACTTGTTTCTGATAAAAAACTTAACCTTTCTGTTAATATATCGAATATAGGCGTTTTAAATAAAAGGCTACTTGAAAAAATAGAGGAATTGCTGAAAAAGTTTAATGTAGCCAAAAGGTTAATTGTAGAAATTAAAGAAACCTATATTAATAATTATTTTGATACAACTAAAAATTTTATTAATATATTACATGCTTACGGCTGTAAAATTGCTTTAGACGATTTCGGATCAGGATTTACTTCTTTTAAACAACTTTTAAACTTACCTATTGATATTATTAAAATTGATGGTAGTTATATACGTGATATATTAATAAATAACCACAGTAGGCTTTTTGTAGAGGCATTAATTAATTTAGCTGAGGACCTTGGAATTAAAACTGTAGCTGAGTTCGTTGAAAACGGCGAGATAGCCAAGTTTTTAATTGATATTAAAATAGGCGGTATGCAAGGCAATTTTTTCTTACCAGCATCTGAAAATAGACTAAATTAATATATTCTTCCGGAAACTTAAGAGAAAAATATGAGTTTTAGAACATATCTGGAAGCCCTTAATTCTGAAATAGAAGATATCAAACCAATAAAAGTATCTGGCAGAGTGATTTCAGTAAAAGGCGTTGTAATCGAATGTAAAGGGATAAGCGAATTTGTCTCGATAGGTTCAAGATGCCTTGTCAAAAACAAATCTCGTAAATCTAATATTTTATGCGAAGTAGTTGGTTTTGATGACAATTTAGTATTGCTTATGCCTTTTGGTGATACAGAAGGAGTGGGAGCCGGCGCAGAAGTTGAAGTATATCAACATGAAAACGACATTCATCCAGATGAAAGCTGGCTTGGAAGAATTATAAATCCATTTGGCGAACCAATTGACGGGCGTGGCCCATTAAAACCTGGAGAAAAAGGTTATTTATTAAAAAACAATCCACCACCAGCTCATAAAAGACAAAGACTCGGTGAAAAAATTGATCTTGGTGTTAAAGCAATCGATGGCTTTGTTAGCTGTTGTTTTGGACAAAGGATGGGAATCTTTGCAGGAAGCGGCGTTGGTAAATCAGTACTAATGTCAATGCTGACAAAATATGCAGCAACTGATGTAAAAGTGATAGGTTTAATCGGCGAGAGAAGCCGTGAAGCAAAAGAATTTATTGAAGAATACCTTGGACCTGAAGGATTAAAGAAAGCTGTAGTGATTATGGCAACCGGCGATGAATCTGCGTTGCTTCGAAAAAGAGCAGCATACACAACCATGGCAGTATCAGAATTTTTCCGTGACCAAGGAAAGGAAGTATTGTGCATAATGGATTCAGTAACCAGGTTTGCGATGGCACAAAGGGAGATAGGTCTTGCAATTGGCGAACCCCCAACAACCAAAGGCTATCCTCCGTCAGTATTTAGCGAACTTCCCAAAATTTTAGAAAGAGCCGGCCCTGGGACTAATAGCGCAAATATTACGGGTCTATTTACAGTTCTTGTTGAAGGAGATGATCAGAACGAACCTATAAGTGATGCCGTTAGAGGTATCTTAGATGGTCATATAGTGCTTGACCGAACTATTGCTGAAAGGGGAAGGTTTCCTGCAGTCGATATCTTAAGAAGCGTTTCTCGAACTATGCCTAAATGCAATACTCCGTATGAAAATAAAATTATTACTTATGGTAGAAGAATGCTTTCGATATACCAAGATATGTCGGAAATGATCAGACTTGGTGCATATAAAAAGGGTACGGATCCTGAAATTGATTTGTCAATTGGTTATTATAGCAAGCTAGAAGAATTTCTAAATCAGAGACCGGATGAAAGTTGCTCAATGCAAGAAACTTATCAGGACTTAGGGAAAATTTTGAATATTGAAGCAGAATGAAGACTCTAACAACGCTTATAAAACTTCACAAGAACCAGCTAGATAAAATTTTGCGTCAGATCGAGCACGCAGAATCAGAAAAAGTGCGTCTAGAGCTAAAGAAAAAAGCGGTAGAAGAAGAAGCAGAAACAGAAGTGCAAAAATATTCTATAAGCCAGTATGCCTATATGCTTGAAAGGTATTTAGAAAATTCACGAAAATTACTGCAACGTATTGATGTCCAGATTCTGCAAGCTTCTTTATCGATAGACAAACTGCGCTCCGTCTTACGTGATCAATATTCAGAACTAAAAAAATTTGAAATAGCATTGGAAAACAAAAAGAAGCTAGAAGTTATAAAGTTCAAAAAAACTGAGAGTAAGTTTACCGATGAGTTCAATATAAGTAAGTTTATTTTTGATCAGAAAGAAAGTATTTCTAAAAATATAAAACCAAAAGATAAGTCATACTAAGATTTATCATTTATATAGATAACTATATATGAACAAAATGCGATAAATATAAATAATAACCCTACAACCGTTCCCATATTTTACCTTTCTAGTAGTCCCTAATATGAATGGTATAATGTTATAACAAGCAATACAAGTTAATTTAGCAATAGTGCGTTAACTTATTTAATTAGGTTTAAAGTTTCGGTTTCCGAATTTTTTCTAATAGCCAAAAAATGAAAATGAATATATACTGCTAGGCTAGGAATTATATAGCAATGAAAGAGTATAATAATGAAAAGCTTGTCCTTTCAAAAAATCATTTTAGAGCTCCAGAACTATTGGCAAGACTACGGGTGTGCAATTTTACAACCATACGATATAGAAGTTGGAGCTGGCACTTTCCACCCGGCTACGGTTTTAAGATCGCTTGGCCCTAAGCCATGGAATGTAGCTTATGTACAACCTTCAAGGCGCCCAACGGATAGCCGGTATGCCCTGCACCCAAACCGAATGCAGCATTACTACCAGTTTCAGGTAATTTTAAAACCATCTCCAGATAATCTTCAGGAATTGTACTTGAAGAGTTTAGAGAGACTTGGTATTAATATGAAAAAAAACGATGTGCGTTTTGTTGAGGATGATTGGGAATCGCCGACACTGGGGGCATCAGGCCTTGGCTGGGAAGTTTGGTGTAATGGTATGGAAGTCTCCCAATTTACTTATATGCAGCAAATCGGCGGTATTGATTGCCGGCCGGTTGCTGGAGAACTTACTTATGGACTTGAAAGGCTAGCTTTGTATATTCAAGGAGTCGATGCGGTTAAAGATTTGGATTGGAATGGCCAAGTTGGTGAAAAATCTTTGGCTTACGGAGAAGTAGATTTTGAAGCTGAAAAACAATTTTCTAAGTTTAACTTAGAGGTGGCTAATACTGAAATATTACTAAGGCACTTTGCCGATGCTGAAAATCAATGCTACGCGCTAATTCAAGAAAATTTGCCAATGCCGGCTTACGATTACTGCATCAAAGCTAGCCATATATTTAATTTGCTATGCGCACGAGGGATAGTAAGCGTAACTGAAAGAGCGTCTTATATTGCAAGGGTTAGAAATTTAGCAAAAATTTCTTGTGAAAAATGGATGGAAATGCAAGGAGGTGCTAATGGGTGAGTTATTATTAGAATTATTTTCAGAAGAAATTCCTGCAATGATGCAGAGCAAAGCAGCATCTGCCTATAAAGAAATTTTTGCAAAATACTTTGCTTCATTGGCAATAAAATTCAAAGATATAGAAGTTCATGTCGGCCCAAGAAGGGTTTGCATTTATGCAAATGGACTTCCATCTATTATTCCATCATCTATAAATGAAATTAAAGGCCCAAAGACTTCAGCTCCAGATATGGCGGTTGAAGGATTTTGTCGATCCAACGACATAAGTAAAGAAAAGCTTGAAATAAGAAAAATTAATGGAACTGATTTTTATTTTTACGTAAGGAAAGCAGAAGAGCAAAAAACGGAAAATATTCTGCTGAGCAGTTTAAGCGAGCCAATTTCCGAATATGTATGGCCAAAATCAATGTATTGGGGCGACTATAAACTAAAATGGGTGCGTCCTTTGAAGAACATCCTTTGCATCTTTAATAATAAAGTTGTTCCATTTGAGTATGGCCATTTAAAAGCTAATAATATTTGTTATGGGCATAGATTTATGAGCCCTAAGGCTACTACTATTTCTAGTTATGCCGAGTATAAAGAACATTTAGATAGTAATTTTGTGGTTCTAAAAGCCGAAGATAGGATTAATATTATTAAATCTGAACTAGAAAAAATAGCAAAAAATAAAGATTTAGTTATTAACGATGACCCATACTTATTGGAAGAAGTATCAGGCATTGTTGAGTACCCAAGGGTGCTAGTTGGTAAAATTGAAGAAAAATTCTTATTACTACCAAGTGAAGTGCTTGTTAGCGCAATGAGAAACCATCAGAAATATTTCAGTGTTTTTGACAAAGCAGGCAATTTTGCCCCGTATTTCATTTTTGTCTCTAATATAAAATCAGAAGAGGAAGCCTTAGTAATTGCAGGCAATGAAAAAGTGCTTTCTGCAAGACTTGCGGATGCGCTATATTTTTACAACCAAGATCTAAAAACTACTCTATTAGATAAATCCGAGCGTTTAGGTAAAGTTATTTTCCATACTAAGCTTGGGTCGCTCAAAGATAAAACCCAAAGGCTTGAAAAGCTTTGTAGGTTTATAGATCCAGACAATGAAATTGCAGCAAAAGCTGCTCTGATATGTAAAAGTGATATTGTATCAGAAGTAGTTGACGAGTTCCCAACCTTGCAAGGAATTATTGGATATTATTATGCAATTGCCGAATCACAAGGTCAGGATATAGCTGAGGCTATTCGTGATCATTATAAACCGCAAGGCCCAAATGATGCCTGCCCAAAAAGAGCTGGAGCGTTGTTAGCACTTGCTGATAAAGTAGATAGCTTATGTGGTTTGATGCTCGCTGGTGAAAAACCAAGCGGTTCAAAAGACCCATACGCACTCAGAAGACAAGCCCTTGGTATTATCCGGATTATCTTAGAAAATCAATTAGACATTAACTTAAACACTTTAGTTGTATATTCACTTGGTTTATATAAAGACCAAATAAACGTTTCTAATGATAATAAAAATCAAATCTTACAATTTTTGACTGAACGTATTAAATATTACTTTAAATCTGACTACTCACCTGAATTAGTTGCAGCTACATTAGACCTTTCAAAGGAACCTAATATGCTTAACTTTGCCTCGAAAATTAAAGTTTTAAATGGTTTCATTGTTAGCAAACATGGTGAAGATATGCTCCAAGCTTACAAACGAGCAAATAATCTGCTCGGTAATGATAAACCTTTTGGTAAAGTTAATGAATCTGCTTTTATTTCAAATCACGAAAAAGAGCTTTTTGATTGTATAAAAACAAATAAAGAAAACATTAAAATTGCATTAGATAAAAAGAATTACGAAGGTAGCCTGGAGTTACTTGCTTCATTCCATAAACCATTATCTGATTTCTTTGAAAATGTTTTGGTAAAAGACAGTAATGAATCAATTGCACAAAATCGTATGCTACTCCTTGAAGAAATTAGAGGAGTTTTTAATCAGATTGCAAAATTTGATCAATTGTAATTATATTGATTCATAGTATGACTACGACCGAAGAAGCAGCAACGATTATAAAAAATGGCGGCGTGGTCGCTTTTCCAACTGAAACGGTATATGGAATTGGTGCTGATGCTACCAGTCAATCTGCATGTCTTAGCATATATAAGGCAAAAGAGAGGCCAGGTCATAATCCACTTATAGTACATGTAAATTCTATCGAGCAAGTTAAAGTCTACGCCGAGTTTAATAATAATGCCCAAAAACTTTCAAAGTTCTGGCCAGGGCCGCTTACTATGGTGCTAAAGAAGGTACAGAATTCAGGCCTTGCAGACTGTGTTACAGCTGGCCTTGATACGGTTGCAATACGTATTCCGGCTTATACTATTGCAAAAAATTTGATTAAGCAATCAGAGTGCCCCATAGCTGCTCCAAGCGCAAATAAATCAGGCCGCTTGAGCCCTACAAGCTATGATCACGTTTATGATGATTTTAGAGATAGCATAGCAATTATTAAAGATAAAAGATCTAGTACATATGGACTCGAATCAACGATTATCGACCTATCCACCGACACCCCTACCATACTTAGACTAGGATTTATTACTCCAGAAATATTAGAAGAATCACTTGGTGAAAAGGTAAAAATAGCTTCAAAACTATCTAAGGTTAAAGCACCTGGTATGCTGTTAAAACATTACGCCCCCAGAACAAAACTTAGGTTAAATGCAAGCACCTTATTAGAAGGTGAAATAGGATTAAATTTTGCTGGAAGCTCCCTAGTTTCAGAAGCATCACTCAACTTGAGTATTAGTGGAGACTTAGCCGAAGCGGCTGCTAATCTGTTTAATTACCTTCATCAGCTAGATAAATATGCAGTAAAGCATAAAATAAAGTCTATTGCTGTTGCTCCTATACCCAATAAATCAATTGGCCTTGCTATCAATGATCGTTTATCTCGTGCTGCCGAAGGTTCCTAGCAGTTCTTGCTTGTAAGCAGCTAACCCCATGCTAATTTCATTATCAAAATTAGAAAAGCACAAAGGAAAGTTAGTAACGCTTGGACCATTAGTGGAATTAAGTGATAAACTGTACCATAGGTTATCCATAACATAGAATCAGTGCAAATAATTACATACATTATCAGTGATATACTTTTTGTGCACTTGATCCGCCATATTTTGATTACCTGAGGCACAAGCGATATCGTTCCTAGCATTGCAGCCAAAAAACCTATTATTTCTACGTTTTCAGAAATTATTCTACTCATTTAGATCTATACTTAAATTTTTGGCTCTGGAGAATTTTCTATTCTATATGTGTACTATTTCCCAGATTAAATTAGTACAAAGGATTTGTAATCTAGTATTTATCTACGTATAAATCTATACCCTACTTTAGTTCTGCAGCATTAACCTATACGTAAATAAATAGTTGCTTAAATAAACTGCTTTCTTAGCATTGCTAGAATTAAAAATTCTCAACAGTATCAAATTTTCCATCTTCTCTATGAATCACTACATGTCCTTGTTCTACATTTTTAGCGTTTTCTTCAGCATGTTTTACTGCTCCTTCTTTAGAATTATAAGTTTTATATTCAGTATCTCGCACTTCTTTAACATGCCATTTGTTATTATTTTTATCATGTGTAACATGGAAAAAATAACCCTTTGCTTCAGCTGCTTGTCCTCTTCTTGTCATAATATTGCACCTCTTATATTTATGATAAGTTCTAAAATTAAAGTTTTTTTATTGCCAATATATGCATTAAATTAACTGGCTTAAAAATATTTAAATTATATTAACCCATAGACGCCTCCGAAATTACTTTGCATAATTTAAGTCTAGGCGCTTTAAATAACAAAATCAATTATTTTTTTTAACCTAAGGTTGTGTATTACTATATATAAAAAAAGCGGCTCCTTGTTATAGGAGCCGCCTTTTTCTAGTCAAAATATAAAACTCTATTTAATTAGAAGTTAAATTTTACTTTTAGAGTGCCTGTATGAGATTGGAACTTTTTAGCGAAACCAAAATCATAACCGGCTGAAAACTCGAGCCTTTCAGATTGGATAGCCTTTACAGCTGCACCAACATTATAACGCCCTTTCTCTAATTTTTTAGAAGGAGTTGTAATTGAAGGCAGCCCTTCAATCAGCGTAACAACTGTATTCCCATTTTTGCTACTGAAAGCATAATCAACATTTGCATGGATTTCAGGTACTAATTTCATTGAACCCATATCTGTAAAATACTTAGCGGTCAAGCTAGCAATACCAGAAGTTCTACTAGCATTAATTTTACCAACTTTTCTATTTAGGCCGCTTCCTGATTCTTTGTAGCCTTTAACTTTTACATCTGCGTATGAAATTCCAACAGCAGGTATTAGGTGAACCCCTTCCATTACGGCATAATCATAGCCAATTTCTGCTTTAGCACCAAGAGTAGTTGCTTTTGGTTTTGCAGTTGCAATATTATTAGCTAGATCACCAGTGGCTCTTTTCTTTTTGATTTCAGCAATACCAAACTGGCCTTGTCCTGAAATAAATATTTCTGGCGTTGCTACGTATTTACCATAAGCACTAATTGTATGAGAAGTAATATCTTCTTTATTTTTACTTACAGTTTTATTTTTTACATCGTTTTTAAAGAAAGAATATGCGATACCAACTAGTGATTCGTCACCAGTATCGATACCAATTGTAATACCTTTACTATCTAGTTTATAGCCTTGCGAACCGCCATGAGCTTTTTGAGTTGCTTGCGTAAAACTACCTTTTGCCCAAGCTCCATAAGTTTCCATCATATCACCTGATGAAACACCACCTAAGCTACCTATTCTTGAATCAAGCACAGTTCTGTTTGCAAGCATTGATTCTAAAATAGACTCAGCTGCAGCATTATCAGCCTGCTGAACAGCCGGAAGTTTATCTGTAGCTTTTGG
>JANQTT010000111.1:0-5486 GCA_030731565.1 Rickettsiaceae bacterium
AACTCTACTGGAGGTACAAGCGTTCCTTCAAACGTAGGCATTGCGTTGTCTTTTATCTTGAATTTAGTATCTAGAGTAAACCCTTCATTTAGCGTAATAGTAGGCGAGTCCTCAACATTGATCCCATTTGGAGCAGTCACTTGCACTCCGTTAAAAGTCGGAGAAGAAGTATCGCTTATAGTAAAGTTTGTACTGTTTATAGTGCCGCTATTAAAGGCTGGAGATGAATTAGCTGCAATATCAAGTGAAACAGTATTAATAGTACTATCGTTAAAGGCCATAGTAGAATTATCAATAATACTTACAGTATCACTTACTGTAATGTCAGCGTTAATTATTGACGCATCTTGATTATTAGAATTAAAATATTTTGTATAAATAGTTTTCCCAGCTTGCGCCGTAGTGCCACTATTAGAAGAAAAATTTACGCTATAAAGCTTATTGGTATTATCCCCCAAATTAGCATTAATCGTTATATTATCTTCTGCAAAATACAATTTCCCTATATTATTAGTAAGAGTCGTAATTGGTGCTGTTATTGTTGTATCTTGCAAAAACTTAGCAGGACCACCAATACTATTAACTCCAAATCTTATTGGCTCACTAATTTTTCCCTTAAAATTAGGAGTCGCTGTAAGCATTATGTTGAACTGAGTATCTAGAGTAAATCCTTCCCCTAGGGTAATAGTAGGTGAGCCACCAATATTAATACCATTTGGAGCCGTTACGTTCACTCCATTAAAATTGGGAGAAGAAGTGCCGTGTATAACAAAATTTGTACTAGCTATTATAGTTCCATTATTAAAAGTTGGAGAAGAATTAGCGACTATATTGAGTGTAGAACTATTTAAATTACTATCATTAAAAGTTAATGCGCTATTATCATTGAATTGAGTAACAGTATCAACTTTAATATCAGTAGAATTTAATACTGAACTATCGGTTAAATAAGTATAAAAAAGGTTTACATATATTTCCTTTCCTGGTTCAACAGTACTTCCACCAGCATTTGACGTAAAAACTATAGCATTTAAGCGATTTATATTATCTCCTATATTATCATTTAATATTGCCCCATCGTTCGCAAAAAAAATGGCCCCAGAGTGATTACCAAGAACCGTAATTGGCGCTGATATTTTTATTTGGTTCTGAAATGTAACATGCTCGCTGTTATAATGCGCGCCGAACACCATCGGTACATTTAAATCTCCTATAAAAGTAGAATTTGCACCATTCCCTATATTAAATTGCGTAGCAGCAGGGTAATCTATAGCTGGATTTATAGTTGGCCAGCCAGTCACGTTAACAGCTACAGCCATTGCATTTAAAGCGTTAATAGAAACTGTTGCTAATAAGAGCGCTTTGTACTTTAGTTTCATGGTGGGGATAATATTTAATTAGTTTACATCAATTTTAAACTAATTCTAGAATTGAAAACAAATTAATTCGCTATTAGTAGAATATTTATTTGGGCGATGCAGTTATATAATAACAAGCTGGTTTTAAAGCTATTCTTGAAGTTAAAAACAATAGATGAAACATTTTTCTCTCTCTAACTTTGCCGGCAGTACCTAAGGCTGCGATTGCATAATTCACAAACACTTTGACATCTTAATGTATTTAAACTATTCTTTGAAAAAGAAAAAGGTATATTAACTATTAATAAATATGTATTTATTTATGTTTAGTTAATTCCTGGTCTATAAATTTAGTTTGGGGGTTGTTTTTGTCTACTTCAGCGTCTTTGGTTAAAATAATTAATGATACCCCGCTACATAACGCTTCGGTTGTTAGCAGAGGGCAGAAAATAAGTGCTGCCGATATTTTGCTTAATGGAAATAAAATTAGCATATCAGGAAATTTTCATGATATTGCCAGGCAAATAAATCACTTTAAGGCTAGAATAGGAATTACTGCTGAAATCCATATAACAAAGGGTAGAGAAAGGTTAGTTTTAAAAACCGACAAACCAAAATTATTTATGGTAGACAAAGCGGGTATCCTTGCTGGATATTTTTGCTCTAATAAAATGGGTGTTGGGGCTGATAAATTAATTGAAATCGCTGGAAAGAATAAAAAAATTACTCCAGTTTTTGTTTATTCAAGGCATGAAACTAGAAGAATGGAAAAGTTGCTATCTCATAATATTTCTGGAGATAATATTGTATATCTCAGTTCTTTGAGTAGAAATCCCGAAATTCCACAAATACTATTAGAAAATAATATTGAAGAAGTTCTAGAGTTTGATGAAGTTCCAGAGCTTGTTGAAATAGAGATATCAAGCAGAAGTGACGAAAGCGAAGAGCTGGACGAAAGTGAAGAATCTGAAGACCCAACGGCTGAACAAATTAGAAGGAAAATGAAAGCTTTATTGCTGAAAGCCCAAAAGCAGGTAGCAAAAAGGATGGCTAAAGATGTCATTTCTATCCTTAGTGAAAAAGATAAAAAGATTGCTAATGACCCAAAAGAGCTTATAACTTCAATTAAAAATAATTTAATTGGATCGGACTTAGGAGAAGCTTATTTAAGAAAGAATTATGCAGAAATAGTAGAAGAAATTGCTAAGGCTATATACTCTAAGAAAGGATTCTTTTTGATCTCCTCTACCTATAAATTGCAGCAAACTACTATAAACGGGGCTATATGTTCAGCTATTGAGACGACAAAGTTAGCAAAGTTCGACAGCTTTGCTGACAGTGTTATAGGACCGCTTAAAAACAAAGAAGGATATAATATTTCTAAACCAGATCTAAAAATCATTAAAGATGCGATAACAAATGGATTAAAGAAAATGCAATATATCGTCTTTAAGGATTTTTGTCATGATTCCGAACGCATAAGAAAGTGGATTTCTTCTGAAATACTAACTAAAGCTGCAGATCAGAAGTCAATTCGTAATAATAAGATAGTTTTAAGTAGTAATGACTCTAAGGATTTATCACGGCGTATATCAACTATAACTACAGAAGACTATCAAATGGCTTAAAAACGCAAGTTGCGTATAAAAAGATAGGTATCATTTTCGCCCAAACTTTTCTTAAAACCTTATTCTTTATAATTTTACTGGTAGTGTCTAACGATTTTGTAAGGGCAACTGGAATAATTACAATAACTGATTTACACATATAATAATCTGATATAGTTTCACTTATAGTCATTTTAAGTTATTTCTAATAGGAGAAGCTATGTCAGACAGAGTATTTTTTACTAATCTGGGCCCCCATAAATTATCGCATATTGCAAAAGAAGTTCAGTGTGATATCGATGAAAAACATAAAGATGTGCTGATTTACAATATAAAATCATTAGAAGAGTCAGACGAAAAATCGCTTACTTTCTTAACTAATAAAAAATATATATCAAAGTTTCGTTCTTGCAATGCGGCAGCATGTTTTGTGCCACTAGATTTTGACGAAGACCCTGACTCGAAAATAATTTTGCTTAGAACTAGCAATCCTTACTATAGCTACTCAGTGATTTTGGATATGTTTTATACGTCTGGTAAAAATATTAAGCCATCTGTTATGCAATCAGCATATGTCTCGCCTAGCGCAAAAATAGGAAAAAATTGCTATATTGGCCACAACGTTGTTATTGAGGACGAAGTAGAAATAGGGAACGATTGCATAATTGAATCTGGAAGCTTTATAGATTATAAAGTAAAAATAGGTAATAGAGCTAGAATAGATTCTAATGTATCGATTAGCTATTCAGTAATAGGTGATGATTTTGTTGCTCTTCCGGGTGCACGGATCGGGCAAGATGGTTTTGGCTTTTCTATAGAAAAGGGCATACATAAAAAAATATATCATACTGGAAGAGTTCTAATTGGAAATAATGTAGAAATTGGTGCAAATTCGACTATAGACCGTGGGTCAATGCATGATACTATCATTGAAGATTTATGCCGGATTGATAATTTAGTTCAAATAGGTCATAATGCCCATATTAAAAAAGGTGCAATTCTGGTTGCGCAAGTAGGCATCGCTGGCAGTAGTACAATAGGCTCATATTGTGCTCTTGGAGGGCAAGTAGGCATTGCCGGCCATATTACTATTGCAGATGGTGTACAAATTGCTGGCCAAGGCGGCGTTATTCAGGATATAAAAGAACCTGGCGTTATGGGGGGGACTCCTGCTGTACCAATAAGGGATTGGCATAAACAAACGATAATGATGAAAAAACTAATTAAAGGCGAAATAAGATGATAAAAGAACAGGTTGGTATAAATGAAATAATGTCAATAATACCGCATAGATATCCGTTTTTATTAATTGATAGAATAACGGAAATAGAATTAAAAAAATCAATTGTTGGTATTAAAAACGTAACAGTAAACGAACCGCAATTTACTGGGCATTTTCCTAATCGACCTGTGATGCCAGGAGTTTTAATTATTGAAGCTATGGCGCAACTTTCAGCCGTTTTAGTGGCAAAATCTATGGAAAATACTAAAGATAAGGAAGTTTTTTTTATGTCAATAAACGAAACAAAATTTCGCAAAGTGGTAGAGCCTGGGGATACACTTAAAATGCATGCAGAAATTATCCAAAATAGAGGAGCTGTTTGGAAATTTAAAGCTTATGCAGAAGTCGATGGAGAAATAGCAGCAGAAAGCCTGTTTACTGCAATGGTAAAAAATAAATAAGATAATTATTATGATACATAAAACCGCAATAATTGGTGAGAAAGTTCGGCTTGGGGAAGATGTTAAAATTGGCCCTTTCTGCGTTATAGGAGATGGTGCGGTTATTGGCAATGATGTCGAGCTAAAATCACATGTAGTTATGGAAGGAAGGGTAACAATTGGCGAAGGTACAAAAATATATCCATTTGCTTCTTTATGTTATCCACAAACTTTAAAATATAATGGCGAAGACTCTGAAATAATCATTGGTAAAAATAATACTATTCGTGAATATGTTACTATCCAGCATGGAACGGCCGGAGATAAAATGGTTACTACCGTTGGTGATAATTGCCTTTTTATGGTCGGGGTACATATTGCCCATAATTGTACAGTTGGAAATAACGTGATATTTGCAAATTACGCTAGTCTTGCTGGCCACGTTGAGGTTGGAGATTTTGCAATTTTAGGAGGCTTATCTGCTGTTCAGCAATTCTGTAGAATTGGACCGCATGCCATGGTCGGTGGTGTTTCTGCAGTTGTTAGAGATTTAGTGCCATACGGCCTTGCATCCAGTGACAGGGCGCACCTTGAAGGTCTAAACCTAGTTGGAATGAATAGAAGAGGTTTCGACAAAAAACAATCTATTGAAGCAAGCAAAGTTGTAAGGGAAATATTTAATGAAAACTCAGATTTAGTCTTTAACAAAAGGATAGAGCAAGCAAAAGAAAACTATCCAGAAAATAAGGTTATTCAAGAGATCGTGGAATTCTTGCAGCTGGATGTTTCTAAGACTTTTTGTAGGTACAAATAAAAATGACACTTTCAGTACTTGGTATTATTGCAGGAGATGGTGATT
>JANQTT010000111.1:5496-7489 GCA_030731565.1 Rickettsiaceae bacterium
CAGGCAGCATCGGAAATTGCTAATATCTATGTTGGCAATGGAGGCAGTTGTTTTATAGCATCTGTTGATAAAGACAGGAGTTATAATGGCGTTCCATCTAAAAAATTTACTCTTGGTTGCGTTGGAGCAATTCTTGAATATTTTGAAGAGAATAAGGTGCAAAGCATTATCATAGTCGGTGGTGTTAAGCGCCCGGACCTTAACGCGTTAAAGGTTGATTGGGGCGGCGCTTCTTTGCTTGCGAGCATAATGAAACAAAAGGTTCTTGGAGACGACAATATCCTTACTATTGTTATGGAGCATATAAGGAAAAAGGGTTTTGAGGTTATTTCACCATTAGACATTTTGGCGATGGATAATAGAAATTTAATTCATACTAAGTGTAGACCAACAAAAAACGATAGTATTGATATAAAGTTTGGCTTTAATATTTTAAAAAATTTAGGAAAACTAGACGTGGGCCAATCTGTAATAATTTGTGACGGCTATGCACTGGGAATTGAAGCAGCAGAGGGTACGGATAATTTAATTCGTAGATGCGACTTACTTCGAAAAAAAGATAAAGGTGGTGTATTAGTCAAAATGTCAAAATCAGGTCAGGATATGAGGCTAGATGTTCCAGTTGTTGGTCCTGATACAATATTCTGTCTGGCTAAGCACGGTTTTAACGGCCTAGCCATTGAAAAAACAGGCGTAATCATTATAAAACCTGAAGAAACGCAAAAGCTTTTAAATGAGAATAATCTGTTTTTAGAATATGTATAATTTTTATTACTAATGTTTTAAAGTCGCAGAAGAAGCTCGGCGTGCAGCCTCGCTAGTTACCCCACTTATATGCCTTGGAGCATGACTCTCGATAGGTATGCCTTTATTATGCAATTTCTCTTCATGGCTGTTAGTGTGTTTATTTCCACAATTTCCAGAGCAACCTCCAAGAAGGGTAAAAGTAGCTAATAATGTTATAATTTTTTTCATATTATTTTCTAATTACGCTAATTAATTTATTACTTATAGCAGAACTCGCTTAAAATAGGTGCTTTTAAGCGCTTATCTAAGCTTACACTCACTATTTTATCCTACGATGTTACGACTATATCAATTTACTGTCAATATATAGTTAATTACCTTGAAAAAGGAAGTTGTTACTTATAGAGTTTAGTTCTTATATTTCAAGTTAAACTGCTATATGTGCTTGCAAAAAGGCAATTTAAGAAGCTATAAAATATTTATTAGGTATGCATAAGCATAATTATATATACTTTCTAAATATTCTTGTGGTAGAAAGTAGTTTTAAGATATATAACTTTGTAAATGTTTAAGCTATGTTAAAAAAATTCCTATTATTTATATTTGCTACTTTTCTGCTATCCGCATGTTCGGAAAAAAATGAAAAAGATACCCCTGCTAAAGGTCAGATAAAAGAATATACCAAAAAGCTGGAAGATTGTAAGGAGAGTGTTGCCGAAGAAAAATTTAGTCAGGAAACTGAGGAAGCTAAAGTAGAGGTTAAAAAGCAGGTTTTCGGTAGAGGATACACTGCAGAGCCAGATGATATTGTGCTTGGAAATAGCAATGCTAAACTAGTCTTAGTGGAATATTTTTCTCCAACTTGCCCGCATTGTGTAAACTATCATAAACGTATATTTCCAGAAATTAAAAAGAAGTTTATCGATACAGGGCAAATACAATATATTATGCGAGAATTTATTGGTAATAAGCAGGATTTAGACGCTACTGTGTTGGCTAGATGCCTTGGTGATCAAGAAACTTACTTTAAATTTATGGATATAATTCTAGAACAACAAGATAATTGGGCATATAATAAAAATTATCGTGAGATTCTGACTAATATTGGAATAATGGGCGGAGTCTCAGCTGAGCAATACGCAATATGCTTGAATGATGAGTCTAAAATAAAAAGCCTAATAGAAAATACTAAACTTGTAGCACAAGAACCACGCTTTATTGGAACACCTACATTTTTTATTAATGG
>JANQTT010000111.1:7499-10232 GCA_030731565.1 Rickettsiaceae bacterium
ATCCAATTCAAGTAGCGAGTGTGACTTGCAAAGAAAAAGAGGCGGGGAAAAGTCATCAACCGGAAGAAGACGGAGGCAGATTCACGATGCAAGACTGTCCTACAATCAAGTTCTTGCTTTTTCCCGACTCATTCACTTGAAGTATCTGTCGTTGCAGTAATAATATATTGCTGTATTTTGTATGTTCACGAGGGCGAATGATGCGTACGGCGAGTCACAACAATCGCATCTCGGCCTCAGTCTGTGACTGTCCGATACGAAACCATATACTATAGAAGAATTGTCTGGTGCAATAAATTCAGTACTTAGGAGCGATGAACAAGGATAAGTTTAATGATATACAAAAAAAGATAGACAAATTCAAAAATAACAAGCCTATTACCAATAAGGTAGCTAATAATAGCATGGCATTCAATATTGCTATTGAATTGGTTGCTGGAGTAATAGTAGGTTTAATAGTAGGTTTATTTTTTGATAATTTGTTTGATTCAAATCCTATCTTCCTTATAATTTGTATTATACTTGCAATGATTGCAAGTTTTAGATCAATTTGGAAAAAGAATATTAAGTAGCAATGTCAAATAGTCCATTAGATCAGTTTAAAATTAAGGAAATAATCGGTATAGAGCTGTTTGGCTACGATATAAGTCTGACTAATTCGTCGCTGTTTATGGTTTTTGCTGGAATTTGTATATTGCTTTATTTTGCCTTCGCTTTTAAGGAAAAAAAGTTAATACCAACCAGACTGCAGGTTAGCGGAGAGTTGGTTTACGTTATGATCTCAAATATGCTTGAACAAAACGTAGGCACAAAAGGGCGTAGGTTTGTTCCTCTCGTTTTTACTTTATTTTTATTTATTTTAACTTGTAATTTACTTGGAATGATTCCTTACGGTTTTACGGTTACAAGCCATATCTCAGTTACTTTCGCTATTGCTATGATGATCTTTCTTTTAGTCACGTTGCTTGGTTTATATTTACATGGATTGCATTTTTTTTCTTTATTTTTGCCCGCAGGAACACCGTGGTGGCTTGCTCCTCTTATGGTAGTGATAGAACTATTTGCCTATTTAGCAAGGCCGGTTAGTCTATCCCTTCGTTTAGCTGCGAACATGGTAGCTGGTCATATATTACTAAAAGTGATGGCGGGTTTTGTTGTTTCTATGGCTATATATTTGAAAATTTTGCCTATACCATTTATTGTTGTTTTAATAGGTTTTGAAATATTCGTTGCAGTACTGCAGGCATATATATTTACAATATTATCCTGTGTTTATCTCAATGATGCGATTAATCTTCACTAAATCTATTTTAGATGGAGGTTTTTGTCGGGTTTTTTGCCGGGGAATACGGATGGTAAAAAACTCAAATATTATTAATTTTCTTAAGGAGTAAAATTATGGAAGGTATGGCTTTAAAATTTATAGGCGCGGGTCTTATGGCATTTGGTATGTTAGGTGCTGCAATAGGAGTGGGTAATATATTTGGTTCACTCTTAAATTCAATTGCACGTAATCCTTCAGCTAGTGATCAGCTACAGAGAATGGCTTTTATAGGCGCTGGTCTTGCTGAAGCTATGGGGCTTTTCTCATTCGTTATAGCAATGCTATTGATTTTTTCTTAAAAACCGTAATTAATAGCAAAAAATATTATGCCTCAGTTCGATGTATCTTCATTTAGTTCTCAGTTGTTTTGGCTAGCAATTGTATTTGCTATATTATATTTTATTGTAAGCAAATTTATCGCACCAAAAGCAGAGTCTATTCTAACAGCTAGAAATCGCTGTATAGAAGATGATATAAATTATGCTGAAGTGTATAAAAAAGAAGCAAAAATGCTTGATATGGAAAAGCACGAAAAGCTTACAGAGGTCAATATAAGGGTTGAAGAAATGCAGCAACAAGCAATAAAATTGCTCGAATCTCATTTTGCAAAACAAAAAGAAGATATTTCTAAAACCCTTGACCATAAAAAGGAAATATCCTCAGACGAAATTGCAAAATATGTTAATAAATTTCGTGAAGATGAGTCAGATGCATGTCTGAGGCTTGCCGCATTTATTATTGAAAAAATCACAGATAAGCCTACAGATATAAAGCGGCTTAGGGAAATATATTCGAGGTCGTAATGGTACATTTTTTTGATGAAAGTCTAGTGATTGCCATTTGTTTTATTATATTTATATACCTTGCATATCGCCCTATAAAAAAGGCAATAGTGGCCTCCCTCGATGCAAGAATTAATGAGATTAAAACGAAATTAGCAGAAACGGAAGCGCTTAAACAAGAAGCTAAGCTCCTTTTGGACGAAATCAAGCAAGAAATGGAAGCTTTTGAAGAAAGAAAAAAATCTATTTTAGAAAGTGCTGACATTAGCACCCAGAGGTTAATTGAAACTAGAAAAAAAGAAATGGAATTAATGCTAGCCCGCAAAAAAGATTCTGCAATTAAATCTATAGCCAACCAAAAAGAAAAGGCAAGCGACCAAATGCGGACTGAGTTTATTGAGGCTGTCACAAAGACTGTCAGGGCATATCTCATTGAAACAAAAAACAATTCTGTTTCCGACGAAGAAATAATAACGCGCCTTATGAACACAAACAAGGATAAAGCGGTAAAAGACTAATATATAGTAAATTAAGTCAAGCATCCCTAACCAAATATAGGTATTATCACTACCGTCACGTCATCCTGAACTCGTTTCAGGATCTAAAGAAAAATGCAGATTGTTGTTT
>JANQTT010000112.1 GCA_030731565.1 Rickettsiaceae bacterium
TCTTTCAGATGCTGAAATAAATTCAGCATGACTAGTGGGGTTTTAGGATTGTATCTGAGCCATGCAACAAGCCCGGGATGACGCTGTATTAGATAGTGAGTATTTCGTTTTCTTTTGATTTAACGTTTTTATCTACTTTGCTGATGAATTCATCGGTTAGTTTTTGGATTTCATCAGAATATGTATGGTGCTCGTCTTTGGAAATTTCATTATTTTTTTCCATTTGTTTAACCTTGTCCATCCCGTCTCTGCGTATATTCCGAAGAGCGATTTTAGTGTTTTCGCCATATTTATGGGCTATTTTAACAAGTTCCTTTCTTCTGTCTTGGCTTAAAGGAGGTAGGCTCATTCTGATCAATTGCCCATCTGAACTTGGATTAACCCCAAGATTTGCATCGGCAATTGCTTTTTCTACAGTTTTAACCATCGCTTTATCCCAAACTTGTACTGTTATAGTTTTTGCATCAGGGGTCGAAACTGTACCTACCTGAGATATTGGCATCTTGCTTCCATATACTTCAACAGTAACAGGGTCAAGGAGATGTATCGACGCTCTACCTGTACGCAGTCCGCTAAATTCTCTATCTAGCATGTCAATTGCTTTTGTCATCTTTTCTGACAATTCTTTATTTAAATTTTGGTCCATTAGTTTCCTCGTATAATCGTATAATTACCTTGATCATTTAATACTTTGGCAAAGTTGCCTCTTTGTTTTATGGAGAATACTTTAATAGGCAAATCATTCTCCCTTGCTATAGCAATAGCTGCCATATCCATTACTTTTAAATTATCTCTTAATACGTCTGTATAAGTTATTTCGCTATACCTTTTTGCATCTGGATTTTTATAAGGGTCTTTATCGTATACCCCATCCACCTTAGTACCTTTGAAAATACAATCACATTTCATTTCAACGGCTCTTAAAACTGCCGCGCTATCGGTTGTAAAGAATGGGTTTCCAATACCAGCTGCAAAAATTACCACACGGCCTTTTTGCATGTGGCGGATGGCTCTTCTTCTGATGAATGGTTCGGATATACTTGTCATTGGTATTGCTGATTGAACCCTAGTATAGACATCTTGCATTTCAAGAGCGTTTTGTAGCGCAAGTGCATTAATAACCGTTGCTAGCATTCCCATATAGTCACCAGTTGCACGCTCCATGCCTAGATTTTCGGCATCAATTCCTCTATATATATTACCTCCACCCACAACAACGCAAACTTGTACTCCCATTTCACAAACTTCTTTTATGTCTTCAGCAATTGCTTTTAATGTGTTTGGATCATGACCATAAGTTCGGTCTCCCATAAGAGCTTCACCAGAAACCTTGAATAGAGCCCGTTTGCAATTTGTTTCTAACATAAGGTGTGTTCTAGATATTTTTCGATTATGCTAGCGTACGTATAATAATTGTCAAGCTTCTTTGTAATTAATAAGCGGTATTGTTAAATAAGTATAGCTATCATAATCACCACCGCGATTATCCTCCAGCTAAACACGGTCATCCCGGGCTTGATCCGGGATCTTTTAGATCCTGAAACAAGTTCAGGATGACGGTTCTATACCTTATAAAAATCTTACGATAAAGTATCTAAACAACCTTACAGACTTTATCAAATTCCCATCTAGGTAGTCTTGAATGTGCATTAGCGCCATCGGCATAGCCCAAATTACAAATAAAATTAATTTTGAAATTTGTATTTGTAAAGAATTCCTTCTCGATTGCTTCTTTGTTAAATCCAGACATAGGGCCGCAATCCAGGCCAGCTCCTCTAGCTGCAAGCATAAAATAAGCAGCTTGTAGGGTTGAGTTTCTGATAGCTGTATCTAATGCAACTTCTTTGTAGGAAGCAAAATATTTAATTAAATCTGGTGCAACCGGATTAACTTCTTCCATATCTTCATAAAATTTTTCGTCATATGCAAAAAGTGCTGTTACTGGAGCGGATTTAGTCTTTTCAATATTGCCTTCCATCAGGCATTTATAAAGTTCGTTTCTCTCTGCTTGGCTTTGCACAAAAACAACCCTTAAAGGAGAGGAGTTACCTGATGTTGGGCCTAATTTGGCTAAGTCATGAATTCTAATTAATAACTCCTTGTCTACAGGACGGCTTAAAAATTTACTGCAAGTTCTGTCATGAAAAATCTCTTCAATATTACGCATACCTTACCTTTTTATTTGTCTAAACTTAATTCAAGTAAATTTAAATTACCAACTAATATTCTTTTATCAGAAAAATTAATTTCAAGTTTTGCATCGTCATTATTTGAAGCCACCTTATTTAGCGAAGGAATTACTGATTTTGCTATTATCTTCTTAATATGTGACCTTGAAATCATAAAATCTTCAGGGAATAAAAAGTCCACCACATCTCTATACTGCGCCATAGAAACTTTTATATTTCCGTCAGGAAAACTACTTCGCGATAATTTAAGAGAACCTAATATATCCAGGGAAGAATTATCAAACCTAAACAAAAATTTATTAATGCTGAGTTTATGGTCAAAAATTTCTGAGGTTTTTTGGGCAAAATCGTTGCTATTTTTTACAAAATAGTCGAGGTCACATAGTAAATGTGCTTTATTGATTTTAAAATGTCCCAGATCGGACTCATAGTCGCTAGCTACTCTTATGCTGTATTGGGCAATACCACTTAATTGGTCTTGTAATAATTTTATTCCGGAATTATTGACATAAAAAAGCTCTTTATCCTCATGAACTGCTTTCATAGTAGGAATCTTCAGATCAATAGATTGAATATGGTGCCCGCTCCATTTTGTGTTACCTAATATTTTGTATAAAGAATCTACAAAACTGATTTTTGCAACAATAATATCATCGCTTAATAGAGAATAATTGTAGAAATTATCGGCTTTATTCAAATTATATTCTAATTTTTTTGGTAGGATAACACGGGATGAACTCAAGTCATAATCAAAATAGAACTCAGCTTTTTCTGCGAATAATTCTACTGCATATGATTGACTTATTAGCGTAATCTTAGGTTTTTTTATAGATACCTTCCAATTAAATGGGAAACCACCGATGCTAGAGTCTTTATAAGAAAAATTAATATTACTATCAACCGAAGAATTTAGTGATACCAAGAGCTTATTTTTTATATAATAGGCCCCCGCTAGCCATACTATAATAGCTAGCGTAATAATACAAAAAAGGCTCTTCCGAATCACAGCAAATTATAAATTATAAATTAATATTCCTTGTAGCTGATGGTAGCTTAATTCTCATACCATCAAGCTCTTTTGTCAGAATTATTTGACATCCTAATCTTGAAGTATGGGTAAGCCCAAAAGCCAAGTCAAGCATATCTTCTTCTGCTTCTTCTGGTTCGTCTAACATGTTGTATATTTTTTCCTCTAATACCACATGGCAAGTAGCGCAAGCAAGCGAGCCTTCACATGCTCCTTCAAGGTCAATATCATTTTCATGTGCTACTTCCAAAATAGAGAGTCCTACTAGAGCCTCTACTTCTATTTCTCGATCACCTTCTATAAAGATAACTTTAATTTTTTCTGCTGCCATTTTAGTAATTCTTATTTATCAAATTTAATTTCATTAATATATTTATTCTTTAAAAATAAGTCAGCTCCCTTATCCAGATGTTTTTGAATAAAATTAGCTGCAAGCTGGTTAAGATTATCTGCCTTTAAAAGAATTATATCACGATTATCTGAATTTATTACTTTTTGTAAAGAGTTTATTGCTTTCTTCATTTCGTCGTGTTCTAAATCGCTTAATAATTCTGGGGTTTCATCTAAGGCAGATTTAATACCTTTAATTAGAGTCCTAGCTGCTTCTTGAGATTCAACTAATAACCTAGTTGAATGATCGTCAGCTGCGTTTTTATATGCTACTTCTAATATATCATTGATGCGTTTTTCATCTAAACCATGGCTTGGTTTTATTTCTATATTATGAGATTTTCCAGTATCAGCATCAACTGCATTAATCGATAATATACCGTCTGCATCCAACGAAAAAGTTACTTGGATTCTTGCTTTACCTGCTTTTGATGGCTTAATACCTGTCAATTCAAAATGAGCTAGGGAGCGACAATCTTTTACCATTTCACGTTCGCCTTGAACTACGTGGAACTTCATACCAGTCTGGTTATCGGTATGAGTTGTGTATTCTTTAGTGACAGAAAATGGAATTGGAGTATTACGCATTATAATTTTTTCAGCAATTCCACCGTATAATTCTAAACCAACAGATAATGGCAATACATCAATAAGCAAAGAATTAGATTTCGCCGTCAAATTTTCTGCTTGCATTGCAGCGCCAAGCGCTACTATTTTATCTGGATCAATGTCATTATAAATTCGTACTCCAAATACATCTTTTAATTTATCGGAAATTTGTGAAATCCTTGTTGAACCACCCACTAAAATAATCCCATCAAGTTCAACCTCTTCAGCTTCGCTTAAAACTTCTCTAGCAATTTTAATTGTTTTGTCGATTAATGGCTCTATAATTTTTTCATAATCTTTTTTGGTAATAGTGACTTCTGAAACTTCAATATATTCCTTAACTTCATTTTTTATAGAAAACTTTTCTTTAATTTTTTTAGCAACCTGAATTAATGTAGCAGATATTTCTTTTCCTAGTTCCTGAGCAATATATTCAGCGATCGCGTAGTCAATATCATCACCCCCAAGCATATTGTCGCCGCCTGTTGCGACTACTTGCAGCACTCCCTCCTGCATATTTAAAATTGATACATCAAAAGTACCGCCCCCAAGATCATAGACTAAATAGGACCCTTTAGTTGATTTGCTCAGCCCATAGGCATATGCAGCAGCAGTCGGTTCGGAAATAAGCCTGATTACATTAAGTCCAGCAAGTTTTGCCGCCAAAAGGACCTGTCCTCTTGCTTCATCATCAAAATAAGCCGGCACTGATACTACGGCCTTTTCAAGGCTAACTCCTAGCGCTATTTGTGCCTGCGTTTTTAAGTATCTGAAAATTTCAGAAGCAATTTCTGGCAAAGTTTTGCTAGTATTTAAAAATTCTACTTTTGGGATGTCATTATCGTTATAAATAATTGAACTTAAACTCAATAGGCTTTGATTGGACTTAATTTCAAGATATGATTTTGCTAGTAACCTTTTAATTGACCTAATGTAATGCTTGCAAGCGGCCGCTTCTGCTCCGATTATAACCTTATCTGAACCAAAACCAATTATTGATGGCACAAGCTCAGAACTGTCTTGCATTTTAATTATTTGAGCCTGATAATTTTTTGAAATTGCAATTAATGAGTTTGTAGTACCAAAATCTATACCAACTACTCTTTCATTTTCTGCTTCCCTTGTGCCTGGTTCAGAGATCCCTACTATTTGCATGTTTTACTTTTAATTCTATATTCCTGACTAAATTAGTAAGATACTTCAGCCGAACGGTAAGATCAAGTGCTTTTGCAATATTATTTTTATCAAAATAAATTCCTAATTCCCTAACCATTGTATCTTTTTCTTGTAATTTTAGGTTCATTATTTTCTGCAGTGTATGAAGATCTTCAGTAGCTTCAATCACCTCATGTATTTCCATAATTTCTTCGAGTTCATCGGTGCTAATTGCCTCTCGTAGGGTATGGTCATTAAGCTCAGCGCCTGCTAGTTTAAGCATATATTCAGCACGCAGGTAGTCGTCTTTTAGAATCTTCTGGGCTTCGTTGAGTTTCATCGATTTTTCAAGAAATTCTCGCCTCTGTTTTTCATTTACAGCTTTATCTGGGTGAAACTTAATTTGCATTTCTAGATACTTATTTTTAAGCTGCGTTTTATCAACAGCATATTTTTCCGGCAAATCTAATAATTGAAAATAACGTTCTAACATATAGTAAAAGCACCCCCATTAGCGTATATTTCTAGATTATCTATTTTTTGTCAAATTAGTAAGAATGCCTCGCAATGTTTGTACCTCTGGTTTCGAAAGACGGTCTATTCTATTAAATAAATTGCGAATTTTCATCTGCATATGCGCTTTTTTATCTTTTGTCCTAAAAAAAGCATTTTGCTCTAATGCATCGAACAGGTGGTTAAAAAAATATTCTAAATCTCCGTGAGTAGCAAGTTCATTTATATTGCTTAAACCAGCCCGGTTCTGCTTTATGCTTTGAAACAATTCATAACCAATAACCGCAACAGCGTGTGCAATATTTAGTGAACTAAAATTTACATCCGTATCGATTGTAACTATTTTATTTGCATAAGAAAGTTCTTTGTTATTCAAGCCAGAACTTTCTCTGCCAAACATAATGCCCACATGTTTATAACCAGTAATTTCCTTAGCCAAATCACGAGAAAGGACATAATTTTTATTTATATCCCTTGGAGCGGCGCTTGCAGCATAAACGTATTCCAAATTTTCTAAAGAATCAGGTACCGAGCTATATACCTTTGCCTTTTCTATGATTTCTAATGCGCCAACAGACATGTTTTTAGCTTTTTCGTTAGGCCAACCGTCTCTTGGGCTAACAATACGCAAATCAGTAATAGAAAAATTCTTCATCGCTCTTGCAGCCGCTCCAATATTTTCACCCATTTGAGGTTCAACTAGGATGATTGAAATAGTGTTTAATGAAAAAAGGTTTGCGCTCATGGTATATATGTAGCCTAGTGGTTAAAATGAATAATTATATTACTATTCTCCTAAAAACAAAAGTTCCCCAGTAACAATATTACAATATTGCCCACTGGCTAGCTGGATACGCATAGCACCGTCCGGATCAATCCCCTTGAAAACTCCAGATATTCTTTTCGATCCATCGTCAACAATTATAACTTTATTTAAATTATATGCACGCCTCATCCAGTCTTTTCTGGTCTTGATAAAATTATTATCGCTTTTCCACTGTTCATATAACGTATTAAATTTATCCATTAGTATATTTAAGAATGTATCTGGACTTGTAATTTCAATTCCCCAATCTTTAATGCAGGTAACGTTTTTATTAATATCTGGTGCTTTTTCTATATTTACTCCAACACCAATAACAACATAATTTTTTCCTTTTAATGAAACAGACTCGAGTAATATGCCAGCTACCTTTTTACTATCGATTAATACGTCATTCGGCCATTTTAACTTCATATTTAGTTTTATGCCCGCTTGCTTAGAAAAATGGTTAATTGCTTCAAAAACTGCATTAGCCACTAAAAAAGGTAATTGTGAGTTTTTTTTAATATCAAATTCGGTTTGTAGTAAAATAGTTGTGTGTAAATTACCTGCAAGGGAATCCCAATATCTGCCTTTAGTTCCTCGTCCGCCTGTTTGAATTTTTGATAAAATAACAAAATCACCAATAGCGCCAGAATTTGCTAGTCTCAAAGCTTCAGAATTAGTACTATCAATCTCCTCGAATGTAATCAAACTGTAACTTTGAAGCCAATCTAGTTGCATAATTCACTATAGATATAAAATATTTTTGTTAGCGAACACAAAAAATAGCACGGTAAAAGCTACGCTAACTATTGTTACAAGCCATAAACCACGATTTGTTGTTATAGGTATAATTTCTTCTTTTGCTTCCATAAAATACATATATTTTATCACTTTTAAATAATAAAAAGCGGCAATAACACTTGTAAGCACACCAAGAAGGGCCAATACTATCTCTCCTTGTAGTATTGCATTGTAAAACACTAAGTATTTACCGAAAAATCCTGCAAGTGGTGGCAGGCCAATCATCGAAAACATAATAATTGAAATTGCACCTGCCAGTGATTTTCTTTGAGCAGCAATTCCTTTTAAATCTTCAAAAGTAGCAATATCACTTTTATCACCAAATAATGCAACCAGACATGAAAAAAAGCCCATCGCACCAACAGCATATATCAACATATAAGTAAATGCAGCGTTATTTCCAAGAGTGGAATGCAAACAAATTGCAATTAATACGTAGCCAATATTAAGTATAGTACTATAGGCCATTAATCTTTTTAGAGAAACTTGCCTAATTGCGCCAAGAGAACCTACCACCATTGATAATATCGCTACTATTTTTATAATTTCGACCGAAATATGCACATAGTCACCAATGACAGCATCTACTATATTTATAAGCACTACCAACATTCCCACTTTTTGTGCTACAGCAAAATAAGTAACAGCAGAAATTGGAGCGCCTTCATATACATCAGGAGTCCATATATGTAAAGGTGCAGCAGATAATTTAAATAAAATACCAGTTAATACTAAAACAGCACCAACTATTAGCCCTATATTTAAATCACCATTTAATGCAGCTCTAATATCATCAAAATTCATACTACCACTAAAACCATAAAGGAACGAAATGCCAAGCAGCATTAAAGCACTAACGAGCGCCCCAAGGACAAAATATTTAAGACCTGCTTCCGATGATTTCGATTTCTTAGAATTAAAAGCAGCTAGTGCATAACCAGCTAGAGCTTGTAATTCTAAGCCGCAAAACAGCAATATTAGATCGCGAGCCGAAATTGAAATAAACACCCCGACAGTCGAAAGCAAAATTAATGTAACGAATTCCATGCGTAAATCTGATTTGGCAATTTTCGTCAAATCATGGTATACAACCAAACTCATTATGGTCAAACCTAATACTAGCGCCTTATATATGGATATATCAGTAGAGGTAACAAAAGATCCAGAAAACCCAATTGCAGATTCTGGAGAATTAAACCCCAAATAATATATAATGCCAAAGGATAAAAGTATTGCAGTTTTTGCAACTAATCTAGAACTTCCTTTATAATAAACACCGAAAACCTGCATGATCATCGCAAGTCCTGTAAGTAGAATCTCTGGTATTATCATGAAAATTTGATTCAACATATTTATTTTCCAACTCTATAATTCACCGTAAATTCCAGCTAATTTTTCTACTGGAATATCTATTGAACTTAAAACACCTCCTGGCATTATTCCGATATATATAACTAAAATTATAAGCGGAACAAGTGCAGCAATCTCATATCTTTTTAAGTCTTTAAAGCCAAGGATTGCTTTGTCAGTAGCTTCGCCAAACATCACACATTTATATAGTTTTAGCATATATACAGCGCCAAGGATTACACCAAATGCACATATTATTCCAACAATAGGATTTGCGTCGAAAGTACCAACTATACTCAAAAATTCTCCGACAAAACCGCTGAGTCCAGGCAAACCGACTGAAGCCAGCATAGCTATCATGAAAAACGTAGCAAGCATCGGCATACTAGATGCAACGCCGCCATAACGGCTGATCTCTTTAGTATGATGACGCTCATAGAGCATACCGACAATTAGGAACAATGCTGATGATATTAAGCCATGACTAATCATTTGAAATACCGCACCACCAATTCCTGAAATAGTTAAGCTAAATATCCCAGCTGTTACATACCCCATGTGTGCGACTGAAGAATACGCTATCATTTTTTTCATATCTTTTTGCGCAAGAGCTACTAATGAAGCATAGATAACTGCAAAACCACTGATCCACATTACATAGACTGAGAAATATTCCGAGGCTTCAGGAAGCATAGGCAGCGATACTCTCAGGAAGGCATAACCCCCTAATTTTAATAATATACCAGCTAACATAACTGACCCAGCTGTAGGCGCCTGCACGTGAGCATCTGGTAACCAAGTATGAAACGGAACCATAGGCACCTTAATTGCAAACGATATAAAAGTAGCAAGCCATAAGTATTGTTGAACTTCAAGCGATAATAGCGGCATTCTTTCTGCAAGCTCGGTAAACTCAAATGTTCCTGTTTGACTATAAATATAAATCAATGCTATCAGCAAAAATACAGAGCCAAAGAAAGTATATAAGAAAAATTTAACAGCGGCATAAACTCTCTCTTCACCACCCCAAATACCTATAATTAAATACATCGGAATTAATATGACTTCAAAAAAACCATAGAATAATAGCAGATTTAAAGCCGAAAACGCGCCAATACAAAATGATTCTAGAAGCAAAAAGCAAAGTAAATACTCTTTTATCTTTTCCTTTACAGTAAATAAACTCGCTATTATGCATATTAATGTCAAAAGCGCGGTTAATACTACAAAATAAACAGAAAGACCATCTACCCCTACATGAAAATCAAGTCCAATAGATTTTATCCAGTTATATTTCTCAACAAATTGGTAAGATTCTGCGTCTGAATCAAATCTAATTAATAAATATATAGTGGCAATTAGTGTTAGTAC
>JANQTT010000113.1:0-377 GCA_030731565.1 Rickettsiaceae bacterium
AGCCAGAAAGGCTGGCAATAGGTGTTGGTGAGCTTGGACTTGAACATGTTGTAATCACTTCGGTCGATAGAGACGATCTGCCTGATGGTGGTGCAGAGCATTTTGCGAACTGTATAAAAGCTATAAGAAAAACCTCGCCAAATACTACTATAGAAATTCTAACTCCAGATTTTTTAAAAAAAGATGGTGCGTTAGAAATTGTAGTGGAAGCAAAACCAGATGTGTTTAACCATAACATTGAAACAGTCCCCTCATTATATAAAAAAATTAGGCCAGGGGCTAGATATTTTCATTCCTTAAACCTGCTACATAATGTAAAAAGGCTTGATCCCACAATATTTACAAAATCTGGTATTCTGGTTGGCCTTGGCGAGACT
>JANQTT010000113.1:387-2136 GCA_030731565.1 Rickettsiaceae bacterium
ATTTTAGAGCGGCTGATGTTGACTTTATGACTATTGGCCAGTACCTGCAGCCAACAAAAAAGCATGCTGTTGTTGATAGATACGTAACTCCTGATGAGTTTAAATATCTAGAAAGAGTAGCAAGAACAAAAGGGTTTTTGATGGTTTCTGCATCGCCGCTTACCCGCTCTTCGTATCATGCAGGGGATGATTTTCGTAAAATGCAGCAAGCTAGAAATAAGCAATTATCAAATAATATTAATTAATATGCATTCATTCCAAGAAACAAGAGTGATGCCGTATAAGGCTAAGCTTATTAATGAAATTATAATGGATATAGAAAAATATCCATTATTTCTACCTTGGTGCAAAAAAGCTAAAATAATTGCAAAAAATGACGATTTTGTAACGGCTGAATTATTTCTAGAATTTAAAGGCTTTACAGAAAGCTACGTTTCAAAAGTAATGACAAGCTTTGAAAATAATAGTTATTGTATAGAAGTAGTTGCAATTTCTGGACCTTTTAAACTTTTGAAGAACATTTGGACTATAAAACAGCTAGATAATGGGGCAAAAGTAGATTTTTCTATTGATTTTGTTTTGAAATCAAGGATACTAGATATCATTGTAGGTATGGTTTTTTCTGTTGCTGCAGAAAAAATGGTTGGAGCATTTGAAGCAAGGGCTGAGGAATTATCTCAAGTAATGTGATTTTGTAGCCAAACTGCCTATAAAAATCGCGATCTAACTTTACTTTATTATACGCGAGTTAGTAAGGAAGTGTTAAGATCAAGATTGTTAAATCAATTAACACCAGTAATTATAGTAAATTAATAAGGAGATTATATAATGAACAAAGGAAATTTTGTATCATACATAGCAGATAAGCATAATTGTACAAAAGCAGAAGCTGAAAGAGTTGTTGATATGTTTACTAGTTCAGTTATCGGAGCACTTGGCGAAGGTAATGATGTGTCATTAGTCGGTTTTGGTAGCTATAGCGTTAGCGAAGTCGCTGCTAGATCTGGACGTAATCCAAGAACTGGTGAAGCAATCCAAATCAAAGCTTATAAGCAGCCAAGATTTAAGGTTGGTCAAAAGCTAAAAGATGCATGTAACTAAAACTTAGTTAGTTATAAAAACAATAATAAGAACATAAAAGTTCCATAGTTTCTTAGAAATTTAAGGAACTTTTATAGGTCTAGAAATTATTACTACATCTTAAATACTATTATAAAATATTATTACTGCTCATTGTTACTTATTGTACATGTAGTCATTTTGAACTTGGTTGGCTTTGCCGCCCACCGGTCATCCTGAACTCGTTTCAGGATCTCAAGAAGACGCGATATATTGCAAGAAGATGCTGAAACTAGTTCAGCATGACTATAAAGTGCAAGTTCAGAATAACCGGCCGATGGCTTGGAACAAACAGCGAAAAAATTAGTTATGCTGCCTATCTACAATTATTCTAAAGTGTACTAGCACGACTTGATCTGACAATGATAAAAATTAGGCGATAACTTTCAGCGGACACTCCCTTATTTCCAGAATATCAGCTTATTTTCGCTCGAAAACTTCTCAAAACCTCATTTTTTTTACCTTTTAAAGCCCAAATCCAAATTGAATAATTATCAATTATAAAAAAATAAAAGTTCATTTTTCGTCGGCGCGCTTTTTATAACGATATATAATATACTCTGGTTATAATACAATCACTATAGTCATTTAATTTGGATATGGGACTAGGAGCGATGAGCAAAGCCTATA
>JANQTT010000114.1 GCA_030731565.1 Rickettsiaceae bacterium
ATGATTTGATAGAGCAAAAATTTACAACTTACACAAACTAAATGATTGACTCATTAATCATTTCCACCCAAAAATTTCTTAAGATCTCTTCCTTTCTATCTTTGCCGAGAAGCACCTAGGAATTTGGTAATAGGAAAATTATAATAGTTAAAGTACTAGACGTTTAGATTCATAGTCTAATTTGTTGCATAGAAAAGCGTTTTTTCAAGCCTCCAGAAAAAGACCAAATCTTCTGAAGGCTTTTTTGTAGGTTGTAATAAATTACATTGAATTGGCGGCGTTTTATAAAAAACGCCCCACTTTAATAAATAATATCACTCCCGGTAATTAAGTGTAATTTTCCTGAGCAGCATGACATCCAGTGATATTTTACATTTTTTGCGATTTTCTTAATCGTTGGCTCTGCAGAAATAAAGCCGGAAGAGTCTGGATTAAACTGGTAAAGTTCCCCGCTAGATGCTATTACATTAATTGTAAAACTGCTTCCATCTTTCGTAACAAACGGCTCCTGAAACAAAGCTGTCCGGACAGTTTTTTTACTACGTTCCTGCTGTGAAATCAAGTTACCGACCCACAGGACTTTACCATTATGTGAAGATAATGCGGCAATTTGTCTTGCATTATTTGCAATTAATAAATAATCTCCAACTAAGCTAAGCGCTTGGATATCTTCAGCTGATTTAACCCAAGCTGGCGCTCCATTATCAAGGTCCATTTTAATTAATTTTCCATCACTTGTAGCAAAATATGCATACTCATCTTTGATTATTGGCACAGTAACGATTACAGATGGGTCAAAGCTCGGGATACCAATATCGCTAATACTAGTTAAGTTATAACGCCATTTTTCTTTACCGGACTGTGCATCAAGATATACTATCTCACCTGAACTATAGCTTACTAATACATGGCCATCGTAGACTATTGGATGTACATGATTCTTTGTAGAAATGGTCTCTAGCTCTCCTTCATGTAACCATAAAAATTTTGAAGTTTTGATATCATAAGCGATAAGCTGATTACTTATAGTTTGCACTAATAGCAACCTGTCAGTAGCCATAACGGGTTTGTTTCTAACAATATCAGGATATTCTTTTCGAATTATTTCATCGCCTGATTCTGCATCAAGCACTACAAGATACCTTGAACTATTAGTTACATATAGCCTTCCATCACTATAAAGGATACCGCCATCATTAAAATTTCTATCGAGGGTTCCTTTCGCAATATCAGTCTGCCATAAGATTTTTTTCTCTTTTAAAGAATAAGCTGAAACAAATCCTTTCACATCTGTGCTATACATAACGCCCTTAGCGATAGCCGGTTTTGTTATGATAGTATTTTTAGATAGTTTATAAGACTTTGCTTTCTTGTCTAAAAATTTGTTTTCTTTTAACTGAGCGGAAGAAAAATTAAATTTTTCTTTGCTCTCTACCTCAAGCTTTGGGGTAAGGTCAATTAAATTTTTAACTCTGCCACTACCAAAGCGATCACAGGATATTAGTAATATTGGCAATAAAGCGAATAAAATAATTTTTTTCATAATATATATATTTTTTAATTGTAACTAGTTTACGTTATTTGATTAAAAGGTTCGATAAAATTGCTCTAGCTTGTTCTTTAGCAATTAAAGAAGCGTTTTCTAGGTTTATGATAACTTTAGCATATTCAGCTGCTATATCATTTTGATTAGCTTTTTTATAAAAAATTGCTTTTAACAAAGTTGCACTTACAAAAAAGGCTTGCTCTGGATTTTCAAAATATTGCATATGGTTACGAGCTTTCATTTTTAATTCGTCAGAAAGGTTTTTTTCATCTAAAGCAAGGTTTAACCATAATAATCTAGCAAAAGAGGTTGTTATTTCGTAGTAATCCGGGTTAGCAATAATAGATTCTAACCGCTCAAACGCAGCTGGTTTATTGCCTGAGTCAATCAAGTTAACAACTCTTTGAATCTCGGCCATTTCGACTTGACGATTATCACCATCTTTAATCAACTTCTCTAAGGATTCGTTAATTAGCTCTTTTTCGCCATACTCGCCGCTAATTAAGTCAACCAATACATCGCCAACCATCTGATTATGAGATTGGACTCTGTTTTGATACCAGTTAAAACCAGTCATACAAATTGCTATAATTACAGTAAGCGCAATTATTATTGGAAACATTTTACGGAAAAGCATAATTTTCTTTTCATCTTTTGCATCAATTAAAGCTTCATCAAGGATATCTGCCACTTTAGCACCTTCGATTATAAATTTATAAAAATTACATTATTTGCAACGGAATTTAGTCCAAGCCTCCTTTGCTCTTTTTATTGAACTAATTGGGCGCTTTGGGAATTCCGATTCCAACTTATCAAGCATACTACACGCTTCTTTATTCTTATTCAAGCTTGCTAATGAATATGCTAATTTTAGCAATGCATCAGGAGCTTTAGACCCTTTTGGGTATTTTTTATAACACTGCAGATAATTGATTGCAGCTTGGTTAAAATTACCTTCTCTGTAAAAAATTTCTGCATACCAAAATGTAGCATTGCTTTGCAATATACTGGAAGGGTGCTGTTTAATAAAATCAGCAAATTTAGTTTTAGCCAAAGCCAAATTTCCTTCTTTTAGGGCAGCTAGAGCCAGATCATAGTCAATTTTATCCTGAGGTTCTGAGCTAGATGATTTACCACCAAAGAAAGTTTTGTTTGTATCATCTGATACAATTGCTTCAGCAGTATTGTCCCTATCAAAGTCACTAAAAGTTTCATCAGGCACTGACGTTGTTTGATGTGGTACTGAATCGGTTTTTTTTAGAGCTGATTTGATTTCTTCTATACTATTTTCAAGCTCCAACACCCTTCCTTTTAGTTCTTGGATTTGCTTTGATTGACGTTGTATAATTGGTCCATAACTCTGGCTATCTGCACACGCAGAATTACATAAAGAAATTAATAAAATAAATAGTAGCGCTTTTCTAATCATTTTACCCAAATATTTTTTTACAATTTTGATACAACATAATATGCAATAATGCAAGCAAATCCAGAAGTATAGCATGGTTTTGATGAATTTAACGCAAGTTATTTATAAATCTATGCTTTCACTATATCCAAAAGTAATTGTTACAGTCGTGCCTTTACCAGGTTTACTTTGCAGATCAAATGTGCCATCCATCAGCTCAATTAATTTTTTTGTAAGTGGGAGGCCAAGGCCTGTTCCTTCGTATTTACGGCTTAATTTGTTATCAACTTGCCCAAATGATGATAGAGCTTTTGGAATTTCCTTATCGCTCATTCCAATACCAGTATCTGTTACTATTATGTGCACTAACTTTTTAACTGTATCTTTTTTTAAAGTCAGTGTTACAGAGCCTTCAGGGGGAGTAAATTTAACTGAATTAGAGAGTAAATTCAACAAGGCTTGTTTTAGCCTTTTTGGATCAGCAATAATAATTATATGAGAATTAGGCATTTTCTCTATTAATTTTACATTTGCCTCATCTGCTCGTGGTTTTACAAATCTCATGCTTGAAGAAGCTAGCTTATTTAAATCAAGCTCAACCTTATCTACTTGTAATTTATCAGCAGAAGCTTTAGAAAAATCTAAAATGTCGTTAATTACACTCAGTAAATGCTTTCCTGAGCTATTAATATCTGAAACATAATCCTTATATTGGCTATTGCCAATTTTTCCATAAGTTTCGGCTATCATAATTTCAGAGAACCCAATAATAGCATTTAATGGCGTTCTAAGTTCGTGGCTAATATTTGCTAAGAAATCAGTTTTTGCAGAGCTTTCTGTCTCAGCTCTGGTTTTCGCTTCTTCAAGCTCCCTATTTGTCTCAAACTGCTTATTAATAATACGTTGGGCATAATTAGTGTTATACATAACGATTATGAAAAACACTAAAAATACAACCACGAAAGCTACAAATATACGCTTTTCAAGATAGACTATATTATCCCATTGTTCAGTAATATCTGTAGTAATCTGTATAACTCCGACTATCTTAAATCCTCCCATTGATGATTCAATAAGTGGTATATAACTGCTAATATAAGATTTTTCATATATATTATTATTTCTATCAGCAATAATTGCCCTTGAAACTAGCGAATGTGAAGTCTTGCCCATAAAAGCTTCTGAAAGCGGCTGTTTAATAATATAATTTTGCAAAAAATATTTATCTAAATACATCAAAAATTTATCATAATATCGAGCGCTATTATATTCATCCACGTTAACAATATTGTTCGTATGATTTACTAAGAACTGGGTGCCAGAATGATCGTATAAAGTAATATCAGAGCCTATATTTTTTAAAAAACCTGATGAATCTTGAATAAAGCTAATGAATTTTGGATCCTTTAGAAATTCTAAATATGATTTTTTTTGTAACGTAGAAATTACACTCCTATTTTCATCCCAAACCCTGTTTTTATATGTCTCTGCGATGTGCAAATTCTGATCAGCAACTTGTTTTAGAACTACTTCTTCTATCATAAAATATCGATATAGCACGATATTTGCTACGATATTAAGAAACAAACCTATAAACGAAAATCTAATGATATGTTTGTTTTGTATCATATGCTAATATTAATAACTTATATATGGTCAGTATTAAAATACAGGATATCAGAGTATTACCCGGGTCACTAGATTTAAAAAATAATGCCGGTAAATCTCTATCAGAAATATTAGGGCAGTTGCAATCTGGAACAATTGTCAAAGGATTAGTCGTTGGGACTACACCAAAAGGAGAGGTTATTTTTCATACTGCTCATGGTCGGTTTGCTGCAAAAAACGTTATAAATTTGGTGCGCGGTGATACTATTAGTCTAAAATTAGTTCATGAAAACAATAATTTATCAGGAACAATAATTTCCGTTAATGATAAAAAGCGTGATAATGAAGGGCCTGTTAAACTAGGTTTGTCGCAGGAATCAGAAAAGATAAAATCTGTATTATCATCAGAAAAAACTTCTAATGCAGTAAGTTTTATTAACAACAGCAATATACCAAAAGTTATTAATGGAGAAATTTCATATCTTAATTTATCAAAAATGGATAAAAACACTCCATTATTTCAAGTATTAAATACAATACCAACGGAAGGAAATAATAAAATCAATATAAGTTTGAATGTAGTATCAAATAAACAGGCCTCATTCCCAGCTTTTATTGCTTTAGGCGAAATAAGTGGGAATACTAGGGATGGAAACCAGCTTATTAAAACAGATTTTGGCGTGATACTATCAAAAAACACTAATATGAGCATTGGGCAAAAACTCATTCTGGAGATTACTAGCGTGAATAACCAATCTCTTGTAAATTCAGTAAACAAATCTGTAAGCGACTTGTTATTTTTAGCAAATAAAAATTGGTCGCTTCTCAAAAGCCTGGCGCAAACTGTACATGGAAATAACTCATTGCAAGGGCGGTCAGCGACAGTTAGTTCAGACGCGCGTGGAATTCTACAGGCTAATATAACGAATAGCGATATAGCAAGCAGCGTGCGACTCCCTTCTAACAGTGCAAGTATAAATTTACAGAATGCAAACCAATCAGCTAATATTTCTAAAACAGAAGTTTCAGAAGAACAGCTAGTTAATAAAGCTATGACTAAAACGACTTATACGGAAATAAAAGAATTCATCGCAAATACAGATAAACTTCAAACACTAGTTCCAAAAAACATCAAATCACGCATTAGAAATAGCGATTCTATTAGAGAAGAAATAAAGTTATCAAAAAAAACTAGCGCACAGCCAATTGATAATACAGATGTTCAACGTGGTTCAGAAAGAAGTAAAGTTAGTATTAATAGTATTATAAAAGATATAGGACAACGCGAAGAAATTCGTAAACTTTCCTCAGAACTAACAAATTTAAAAGAATTAATTTTGCCATCAATTAAAGAAGAAAATAATCTAGAAAAATGGCAAACCGTTTTTATCCCTTTCTATAATGGAAAAAATGTAGAAAATCAGGAGATTAAAATTCAAAGGTCTCAGGGGCGTTTCCTGAAATTTACTATTGATGTCAATTTGCTAGATAACCCAATGCAAATTAACGGGTTGGTAAAATTCGCAAGCGATAATAAAACTCCTCAAACTTTTGACCTTATAATCCGTTCAAAAGAGTCTCTTGACCCATATATAAAGAATTATATCGCAGATATATACCAGTTAAACCAAAATATTTCTGGCGTTCTAGGAACTTTAGCGATTGAACAAAAGACTTTCTAAGTAGAACTTGATTTAATTACATTGAGCAAGCAATGCTTCTATTTGTTGACGTGGTACCTGAAAATGGTGGTAATCAATTGGTTCTTGCCAATTTCCGCCCCATTCAGTGAAACCATATTTATAAAAAACCTCTACTACTGGTTCAACCATACCGGCTTTAATTTTGCTTCTATCTATAAAATCTTTTCCATTAGCTGGCAATATTTTGCCATTTTGAATGAATGGATTCTGCATGGGATTAATGTCAATAGCTAGGCCATATGCATGTAATGATAATTTATCTATGCCTGCTATTTTGCGAAAATTAAAACACGAACTATTGTTGGCGCTCATTGATAATTCATCGTCTCCCTCGAATTCATCTATTAATTTAATAGTATGAATTGGAAATTTTAAAGTAAATAACTCTTGAAAAATTGCTATTACAGAATCAGCCATGCTACCGAGTGCAACCATTTGACCAATTTCAATTTTATTATCAAAGTTATAATGACTTAAAGTTAGGAATTTTAGTTTTGTCAGGGGGATTATACACTCTGAAGTCCAAACCTTTTTTTCTATCATTTTGTTCTGAATATCAAGAGGGATATCTTTAATTTCAAATTTCATCTTAAACTGATCCTAATGCCATATTGTTCTATGAATATTTACAATATTATATATTTCACCTTTTTAAAATACTAAAAAATGTTAGTATTAGAATCTAATACCATTTTTCAGATTAAATATTATGTTTATGAGACTGTTTTACCTTCTAATTATTATTTCAATGACTTTGGCAAGTTCAGAAGGGGCAAATATTATTAGAGATTCTGAGATTCAAGAAACAGTTGATTTAGTTGTTAAACCTCTTAAGGAGGCTGCTAATTTACCAAATTTACAAATTCATATTATTGATGATCCAGCTCCAAATGCATTTACCGCCGGCGGAAATGATATTTTTATAAATAGTGGACTTATTATTGATTTCCCTGATCCTGATATATTAAGAGGAGTTATAGCCCATGAAATTGGGCATATTCTAGGAAACCATATTATCCGCCGTCAAGAAGTAATTGACAATTATATGAAAGCCTCAATTGGTACAACAGCTCTTGGCCTTGCTACTGCACTTAGCGGGGGCGCTGCAGGTGGCATAGCAATTGCTATGGGCGGGGCGCACTTTTCTGAAAGGTCAATATATGCGTATTCTAGAACTTTCGAATCAAGTGCAGATCAAACTGCATTAAAATTACTAGAAAAAGCTTCTCATAGTTCAGTTGGGCTTATTCATTTTTTTGAAAAAATGCAAGCCTTTGCCAAGACTAATATGATAAACCCATATGAACAAACGCATCCATTAAGTAATGATAGGCTGCTTGTATTACGTAGTTTTAATAAGCGTTCAAAATTTAAATCTAGTCAGAATAATGATGATATAACATATAAATATGCAAGAAGTTCTGCAAAACTAGCTGCTTTTACGCTGGATTTAGATAAAATTTTAGATTGTAAATTTAAAGAGGACGATGGAGAATTAACGCATTATATGAAGGCTATTAAATGTTTTCGAATGGGTAATTTTGATGATTCATTGAATCACGTTAACCGGCTTCTAATGAAGCATCCGGATGACCCGTTTTATCACGAGCTAAAAGCGCAAATTTATTTTGAAGCTGGAAAATCAGTAGCTTTTACAGAATATAATATTGCATACAAAGCAAGGCCAGATGACGTTCTAATAAGGCTAGGAATGGCAATAGTGGGAATGACAAATCATGCCGATGACGAACAACATTTAACACGCTTTTATAAGGACCTAAAATTTGTTATAGAACATGATTCTGATAACCTACTAGCTCTTCATTATTTGGCTATCTATTATGAAAAAAAGGGCCTTACTGGCAAAAGTCATTTAAATTCCGCTATCATTGCTCTCAAATCTGGTAGAGTTAAAGATGCCCGCGCTCTTGCGCAGTCGGCTATGCAGGAGTTGCCAAAAAAATCTCCAGATTGGTATAAAGCTGGTGATATTCTTGCTGCTACTGAATAATACTGATCCTTGGCTTAAACGTTCGTATAGTCATTCGCTTTAAACTTGTGATGCACCGCTCTCTCGCCTTGTAATATTTAAGCTAAGGGTATGGTATAAGTTTATATTGGTCTGGTTGATTTATTTTGCAATAAGAACTAATATATTGTAAAAGAATCTATATAGTCATCCACTTTGCACTTGGTGCGTTGTTGCTCGTCGCTCACCTATTAGATATAGGCTTCGCTCCTCGCGTCTAGCACCAAATTCAAATTGAATAACTATAGTTATTAAATTAAATATAAAAAATTATGCTAAGAAATATTTTCAATTTTACACTTGCTCTTACTTTTATTGTGCTCGTCGCTCTTTATGCTTATAAAACTTTTAGCAAACCAGAAATAAAAAGAGTCGCCTTGAATGATTCAAAACCAGCGCAAGAAAATATTACAAATTCAGGGGAAACTGCCCAGTTTTCTTCAAAAGAAGAAATTGAAGCAATCATAAAAGAATATATTATAAATAATCCAGATATCTTAGTTACTTCGCTTGAAAATATGCATAAAAAGAAGCTAATGGAATCAACTGAAAAGGCGAACCAGTACCTAGAAAATAACAGAAATAAAATAGAAACTTCAGGAAATCCACCAATTCTAGGGAATAAAGATGGGGATATATCTGTTGTTATGTTCTATGATTATAATTGTAGTTTTTGTAAAAAAGCAAATCTTGAAATTAACAAGGTTATTGATTCAGATTCCGGCGTAAAAATTATCCTAAGGCCTATTCCAATTCTGGGGGGAGCATCTTTATATGCAGCAAAAACTTCACTTGCTTTGCAGAAAATATCAGAAGGAAATTTCTTAGCAATCCATAATGATATGATGAAGATGCAGTCGCTTGATGAAAATTCTATTAAAGAACTTATGGGAAATTATAAACTGGATTATTCTGTAGTAGAGAATGAAATTAACAGCTATGCAACAAAGCAGCTAATTACTGAAAATTATGATTTTGCTAGGTCTTTAAATATATCGGGCGCTCCTTCATATATAATAAACGGTATTTTTGTTCCAGGTTATATACCTGAAGATAAATTTAAGCAGATCATATTACAGATCAGGGCTTCAGAAGAATCGGTTACTAACAGTAAGGTAGAAACATCGGAGAAAGAACCAGAAGATGAGTTAAAGAAATAGGTCTATAGTTAGAATATTCTTGACTTAAAATTGAATTTATTCTAGTTTATCCCATGGTTATGGCGGGTGTAGCTCAGTTGGTTAGAGCACCAGATTGTGATTCTGGGGGTCGCCGGTTCAATTCCGGTCATTCGCCCCATTTACATTATTTTCCAGAAAATAATGTTAGTAATGACATAAAAGAAAACAAGCTTATATAAGCACTTCTTATAGTAAAAGCAGCCCCATTAGTGTATGTTTGAGGCAAGATTTTAAAATTTAGTTTTAGCTTTTTCCCTTTTAAGTGCTAGACCATTAAATTTTAAAATATGATCTAGAAACGTACACTAATGGGGCTGCTTTTGTTATAAACCTCCTAAATTTCTTTATCAGTGGGTTCGTGTTTTTATGACAGATTATAGCGAATTATAGTAAACTACATTGGATTAGGTGATATTTATATAAAATATTTTTAAATTTAGTTTTTAGCTTTTTACCTAGCAATGCTAACCCATTGCAAGGTAAAAAGGTAATAAATAAATTTAAATAAGATGCAATATAAATACGCCTAATTCAATGTGGTTTACTATATATAGATATACTTAGCCCTTGTTCGTTAGCTGACAAATTGATTGTCTGGCCGG
>JANQTT010000115.1 GCA_030731565.1 Rickettsiaceae bacterium
GCCTTGTAACTTCTATGGAAGGATAATATCTTTAAGAATATTATAGTAATTTCTGCGGAATATTAATTTACATATATTCTCTTTTTTACGTAATAGTAACGCTATAACTTTTACTGTTATAAATATGGCAGGATGGAGGTTCTAACAGCTCCTAATATACAAAAATTATGTAAGGCAATATAATTGAATTTTTTATTACCTATTTCTTTTTGTTTTGTTTATTTTCTTCAGGCCTTTCAATTTTTTTCTTAAGCTCCGCAATGAGAACATCAATTCCTCTTGAGGATATAACGCTATTAAATTCAGATTGCTGAGAATTAAGTATGCTAATACCTTCAGTAATAATATCGCCTATTCTATATGGATTGCTTGGTTGGTTTTCTAGTTTATGTACTAAATAATCAATTTTAACTGGCTGTTGTCCTGAAGGTCGTACAATCTCCATATTAACGATAAACATATCATCATCAACCTTCTTAATATTTTTGAGCACAGCTTTTTCGCCATTATAATTATTAGATAAATCGGCATATACTTTTACAACAAATTTTGAGTAGATTTTTGTAAATTCTGCAATTTTTTTATCAGATATAATTCGGCGGTTACGACCTAATGTATATTTTGCCATCCAATCTAAGTGCAAATGCGATTTAATTAATTCACTTGATTTCTTGTGTCTTTGGGACTCTGTCAGAGTTTTATCATGTACTAATTTGTGCCCTTCATCTATAAGGTCCTCTACATATTTTTTAAGTTCCTCTGTATCACTAGATGCGTATACTGGGGATACAAAAAATATAAGAGATAAAAAAATTGTCGCTACTGCTCTCATTTTATAACCTAACATTTGTTTTATACATTAAAACCAGCCAGTAATTTATTATAGGCCTAACAAAATACAGTTACTGTAAGTTTAAGGTATGGCGCTGCCGGCAAATTAGCTGGTTAAAAATAAACTATAGCAAAAAAATTAGGCTTAATACTATTGATTATTAACTGCAGGGCATTTGAAACCAACCGGATAATCCATTTTGGCTTCCCTTTGTTGTATAATAGCATCTCTAATTGCGACATATGGGTCAAGCGAATTTTTAGTCACATGATCTGTAAATGGCATGATCATATCACGATTATGCACTGTTTTTAAAACCGTTACAACATTTTTAAAATCACTATGCATTTGATAGTTTGCTGGAATTAGTCCAGTTTTAATTGGGTTTAGCAAGCTATTAAGAAGTAATGTATCCATAACATCACGGGCGCCCGTTCCACCGAAAATAGGCAGAACAATATACGGTCCGGATCCGACACCATAATGGCCCAATGTATTGCCAAAAGTTTGAGGCTCTGCTGTAAGTCCGAATTTTCCTGCAACATCAAAAAGTCCAAGTATTCCAAAAGTAGAATTTATGGTAAATCTCCAAAACGTTTTAAACATACCATCCTGCTTCCCTTGTAAACCGTAATTTACTGTAGATAGTGGCTCGGATATATTATCTACAAAACTTCCAACTCTTTGCTTCGTGTATTGGTTAGTAAATCTACCGTAGCCTTTAGCAACCGGTCTTAAAATAAATGTATCTAAAACGCCATTGACAAAGAAAATTTTACGATTTAATCCTTCATAAGGATCATAAACTTGGCAGCGATTATTCAGAGATGTGTAATCATATGAGTATTCTTCATCTTTTTTTGTAAACCTGTCTGGACTTGATAAATTTGTTGTATTTGAAAGTTCCTCTGCAATAGAACCAAAAGCAAAACTTAACATTAAACATATCATACCTGCTTTAATAAAAAATTTTGATTGCACATTTACCTCCTAAAAATTATTTTGTGCAGACAAATATAGAGTAATTATTTTTTATTTCTAGTGAAAAGTCTTTGACTGACAAAATCTTAAAGCCTGTTTCTTTTAACGTATCTTTCAGGTATTGGGGACTATAAGCAAATTCTAACAATTTATTAGATAGGCTATTTTGCTTATCTGTTTTTACTATAAAAGCAAAATAACCATTAGTATTAAGTACAGAAAATACATTAGTAAAAGTTTTTTTTAGATCAATATTAGTAGAAAAACCATCTAAACTATAAACCACATCATATAAGTTTATTTCTTTTTCTAGAAAAGTCTCCACCTGGGAATTGATCATCCCATCATAGGGCTTACTATTAGGAAAACATTGCGGCTGAAGCTCTATCATTTTCTCTGATATTTCAACGCCTGTAAGGGTATATGATTCTTGCATCCTTTTGTGTATCTCATCGCCAAGCATACCAATATTTGCACCCAGCTCTAAAATACTATATTCCTCGGGTAAATCCCTTGCTTGATTATTAAATTCAGAAATTAACTCTATAATTAAATTTTCTTCTTCAGTTATATATTTCTCCACGATAATATCAGCTATTATATCTCGGTGCATAGCATGAATAGCAGGAGGAATAGAGGTTGCGTTATCGATTGACTTAATAAAAGGCAACAAACCAACTTCATCAGCTTCTGCTGATTTTGCAAGGCAATTAATAGCTTGTTTGTAATCCTGTTTCATAAAATAGCTCCAACCTAGCCAATAATTTGCCAATTTGTTATCAGGATCTAAAAATTTATTTACCAGTTTAAATCTAAAAATTGCATCATTATAATTTCTGCAGCGCAAATGATACACCCCTAAATCTAAATTACTTTCTGCTAAATTACTTAATTTGTAACGCAAGTTTCTAAAATCTTCAGTAATTCTGGCAAATTGCTGCTTAAAAAAATTAGGTAAAGACATTACCCTAGCCAAAAAAGTTTTAAATATCTTTGATATTGATGAAAAATATTTTCTTGCCATATCACTTATTCACAGGGTTTGGTTTGATTTATAAAGAATATTCTCATATAATTTAGCTAAGTTCAAACTAATAACGTAAATTAGGGTTTTTTGAGATAAAAATATACAATTTGCTTATCCTCAAATTCACCTTAACACAAAAAACTAAACAATTAGAGCGCAAATTATGTCATTTATTGCAACTAGATTACAAGCAGTTAAACCATCCGCAACACTTGCTGTTACTGCAAAAGCAAAAGAACTTGAAAGCCAAGGAATTAACATAATTTCTTTAGCAGCTGGGGAGCCAGATTTTGATACACCCGAAAATATTAAGAAGGCTGCAATCGAGGGAATTAAAAATGGCGAAACCAAATATACTGCCGTTTCTGGTACTATAGAGTTAAAAAAAGCTATTTGTAATAAGTTCAAGAGAGACAACCAACTAGATTATGATCAGAATGAGGTAATTGTAGGTACTGGCGGCAAACAAGTCATTTATAATTTATTCATGGCTACAATTAACGAAGGTGATGAGATAATCATACCATCGCCATACTGGGTTTCTTATCCAGACATGGTATTGCTAGCAGGCGGGACCCCAGTAACTGTTATATCAGATATGAGCACAGGATTTCGCCCTAAACCATCTGATATTGAAGCTGTAATTACCGCTAAAACAAAATGGTTTATTTTAAACTCTCCGAGTAATCCATCTGGTGCTACTTATACCGAGGAAGAATTAAAAGCATTAGCAAAGCTATTCAGAAAGCACCCGCACGTGCACATAATGTGCGACGATATATATGAGCATATCACATTCGATGGGTTCCAGTTTAAAACTTTAGCAACTATAGCCCCAGATTTAAAAGAAAGAATCTTTATTGTAAATGGAGTTTCAAAAGCGTACTCTATGACTGGTTGGCGAATTGGGTACGGCGCTGGAAGTAAGGACATAATAAAAGCGATGACTGTAATACAATCTCAGAGCACCTCAAATCCATCTTCTATAAGCCAGGTAGCTGCTGTTGAGGCGCTCAACGGTACGCAGGATTTTATAAAACCTAATGCAGAAAATTTCTGCGCTAAGCGTAACTTGGTAATGTCCTTGCTAAGTGAAATAGACGGATTAGAGTGCTATAAATCAGAAGGAGCTTTCTACCTTTTTCCAAAATGCTTAAAACTCTTTGGTAAAAAAACTCCAAACGGTAATATTATTGAGAACAGTTCGGATCTAGCAACATACTTACTGGAAAGTGCAAATGTTGCTATTGTTCCTGGAATTGGTTTTGGATTAGAGGGGTATTTTCGAATCTCTTATGCAACTTCTGAAGAACTTTTGACAGAAAGCTGTAATAGAATCGCTAAAGCAATATCGCAATTATATTAATGATTAGAAAAGGCTTTAAAAGGTTTCTAAAAAATAGCAACCTGATACATAACTTGTCGGTAAATATATTATTTTTATACTTAAAAGCCGCTTACTATACTAGCAAATGGGAATTTATTTGGCCACAAAGTTTAGATAGAGAAAAAATCAACCAGCTAAACGGTGCTCTATTTGCATTTTGGCACAATCGTCTAGCTTTCGGTATGTATATTTTTCAGAAAATTGATAAGGTTTATGCGCTGGCATCACCTCATACTGATGGAAGACTGATTACTGACATACTCAAAAAGATGCAATTCGGAGTTATTGAAGGGTCAACAAACCGTAATCCAACACGTGCCTTGAAAGAAATAATCTCTAAAATTAATTCCGGAAAAAATGTTGTGATTACACCTGACGGGCCAAGAGGTCCTATATATAAAGTTAATAGTAATATAGCCAGACTTGCAAAGAAATTTGATAAACCACTAATACCTCTCTCTTGCACTGCTGACAAATATTATGAACTAAAAAGTTGGGACAAAATGATTATTCCTAAACTTTTTTCTACAATAACCGTTCGCTTTGGATCTCCACTAGATTTAAAAGAAAGCGAAGAAGAAAATAATATTTTGCTCCAGCAAACATTACACCAACTCTCAACTAAATAAAGTTTCTGATGATTTTTCTTTATAACATAGTAAACCTTATATTATACCCTATTTATTGCTTGATTCTATTTGTTAGAATCTTAAAGAAAAAAGATAATATAAAATCTTGCATGCAGAGGCTTGGAGTTATCGAAGTCAAAAGACCAAAAGGCAAATTAATCTGGATGCACGCTGCAAGTGTTGGTGAATCAATGGTAGCAGTTACCTTAACAAATGCGTTAAATAGCCTTTATCCTGATATAAACTTTCTTATTACAACTGGAACTTTATCTTCTGCCAAAATACTTGAAACTTCATTACCTGCAAATGCTACCCATCAATTTGTGCCACTTGATAACATAATAATCATTAAAAGGTTTTTATCGCACTGGAAACCAAACTTAGGGATCTTTATTGAATCAGAGTTTTGGCCATGCCTTGTAAACGAATCAGCAAAAAAGTTTAATATAATAGTGGTCAACGCGAGGTTATCTGATAGGTCCTTCAATAGATGGATGAATAGGAAAAAATTATTTAATAAAATAATTGCACACTTTAAATTAGTAGCAACGCAAAGTGTGACAGATCTTAAAAAATATCAAGCGCTTGGATGCGAAAAAGCTATAAATTTAGGTAATCTAAAATTTGCTAATAAAGAGCTAGAGGTTGACAGGAATCAGCTAAAAAAGATGGAAAACATTTTTCAAAATAAACAAGTGTTTGTAGCAAGCAGCACTCATACTGAAGACGAAGAAGTAACCCTGCAGATAATCCAAGAGTTCAAAAAAGCCAAAATAGACTATTATCCTATAATAGTATTAAGGCATCCAGAAAGGCGCAATGAGATTAGCAAAAAATGTCGCAATTTAGGGTTATCTTTTACTCTTAGGTCACAAAATAATCTTCCTTCGCTTAAAGATGATCTATACATAGGAGACAGTTTTGGAGAACTTGGCTTATTTTATAGCTTATCAAAAATTACCTTCATTGGAGGGTCATTCAAAAGAGGTGGACATAATCTAGTTGAACCTGCCTATTTTGACAACATAATTATTCTAGGCCCAGATATGAGCAACTTCCAAAATATAGCAACCGAAATGATCCAAGAAAAATGCGCAATTCAAATTTCCGATAAAGCAGATCTTGCCAAAAAGTTATTATTCTTTCTCGATAAAAATAATAAAAAAACGTCGCAGGAATTAATAGATAACGCTAGAAAATTCGTTGATAATAGAGAGAGAACATTAGATAACTACCTAAAGGAAATAAAAAAGTTTTTATAATGGTAAAACTAGTATATCCAAAATTTTGGTCTAACAGAGGCGTTATTCCCACCTTATTAACTCCATTATCATGGTTATACATTAGCCTAGGTTTTTTTAGGAGAATCCTGACAAGACCTATCAAGCTAGATGCAAAAGTAATTTGCGTTGGGAATATAACAGTTGGAGGGGCGGGAAAAACTCAAATAGTTGAGTCGCTTGCCAAATACTATAAAGAACAGAATAAGAGTATATTAATCATTACAAAAGGATATGGATCATCTTTAAAAGGCGCAAAATTAGTTGAAAAAACTGATATAGCCCAAGACATTGGAGATGAGTCAAAACTTCTCAGCGAAATTGCGCCAGTTATTGCTGCTAAAAAAATAAAATATGCATTGCCGCTTATTCAAGAAATAAAGCCAGAAATAATCATTTTTGATGATGGGTTGCAAAACCCTAACTTTATCAAAGATTGTAAAATCATAGTTATCGATAATTTACGCGGTGTTGGTAATGGAAAAATTTTTCCTGCCGGCCCTTTGCGCACCAGAGTTGATACTGCAATCAAAGAGTGCGATGTCATTATTGCAATTGGTGATAACGACTGCCTGGATTCCACTATTACTAAAAATGCTGCAAATAATAACAAACCAGTATTTAAAGCTAGGATAAAATTAATTTCTGTACTAAAAAATACTGAATATTTTGCATTTTCTGCAATTGGTAACCCTGAGAAATTCTTTAGCACTTTAGCAAATAACGGAGCAGATATAAAAAAAACCAGGACATTTCCAGATCATCATCAATTCACCAAGGATGAAATTTTAGAGCTAAAAGATATAACAAAAAAGCTTAATTATACTTTAATCACGACAAAAAAAGACTATGTTAAGATTCACAGTGCAGAAGGTATTGACTGCGCAATAGTAGAAATTGTTTTTGAAAATAAGGAAGGGTTAATAAAAAAAATAAATGAAACATTATCTTGAATATATAGTTTTCTTTTTAGTAACCAGGTTACTGAGGTTGCTGCCAATAGATAAATCTGCCGGTCTTTGTAGTTTCTTGGCAAGAAAAATTGGCCCTCTAATTAGCGTTACTAAAACAGCCCGGAGTAACCTAGAGAATGTCTATGGAAACGACATAAATATTGATCAAACTATTGACGACCTTTGGGATAATTTTGGCAGATATATCGGTGAATTTCCATTTATCAATGCACTTTCAGATGAAGAATTAACACGAAGAATTTCTTTTACAGGCCTTGAAAATATTGAGGATTTTAAACAAAATAACCAACCATTCATGCTTTTCCTGGGTCATCAGGCAAATTGGGATATAGTAATTCGTAAGGTAAATGCCATGTATCCTAAATTTGGCATCGTTTATCGCAAAGCAAATAACCCACTTGTTGACAAAGAAATCTTTTCCGAGCGCAATGATGGCGCTGACGTTATCATGATCGCCAAAGGTATAGCGGGCGCTAAAAGTTTGGTCCGCGCAATAAAATCTAAAATGTCTATTGCAATGCTTGTAGATCAAAAAATGAATGACGGAATCGAAGTCCCGTTCTTCGGAAAACCAGCCATGACAGCCCCAGCAATAGCCCGGCTTGCTCTGCAATACAATTACCCAATAGTTCCATGCCAACTAATCCGCAAAGGCCGCTCAAGCAACTTTGAACTAAGGTTACACAAGCCTCTAAAGATAGAAAAAACAGGCGATATGCAAAAAGATTGCTTCAATATTATGAAAACAATCAACCTAACACTAGAACAATGGATCCGCCAACACCCCGGCCAATGGTTCTGGTTCCACAACAGATGGAAAGGTTAGGGGGATGAGGGGTATTCTGGCTAAATTAGTACAGAGAGCAAGAAACAGAACCCCTATGAAGTATCCTTACTATGTCATCATGGCCTAGCCTTATATTCAAATTAAACAGCTATTTCATGATTTATTTTCTAAACAAGTTTGTATCAAATCTCTGTTTTTCCTCCTAAATTTTTTTTCTACTGATAATTCGTCCATCAATATGACAGCTGCTGTATATATTAAAACAGTGAATACAGAGAAGCTAATATTAGACAACATTAAAATGTTTTTATATTTACCAAGAACCAGAAATATAAAAGCTGCAATAAAGCAAAGCCCTTGTATTCCGATCATTATGTAATCTTTTATACTTAAATATTTCCATTTTATATGATGAAATCTTAGTGCTTGAACAATAGAAAAACCTAATGCTAATAATGTAATAATAGAGAAAATAAATACAATCAAAATTAGCGTTCCAAAACCGTTTTCTTCCATATAAAAAAGTCTAGATAAATTAGAGAAATCTAGTTTTGATAATTCGGTCCAGAATTGGGTATTCATATAGAGAAGAAAAATTCCGTAAAAACTTATATAGGCAACACAGCTTACAACAATTATTTTAATAATTTTCTTTAAAAATGGCAGTAAGAAAAATTTTATAAATTCAGAAAAATATAGCGAGAATATTCTAAGGAATGAATTTCTATATGCATTTTGCTTTCTAAGTTTTTGTTTTATTACTAAAAAAATAGAAAACTGTTCGCAAGCTATTATAGGTATCAAAAATAAGCTAATTAATAAAAAAACAAATCCTATCTGTGCTCCATGCAATACAGCATAATCATAACACATAATAAGTACTAAGGATAACAGTAGTAAGAAAAAAATAAATTTATCAAAATTATTAATAATAACTTTTTTCCATCCAATCGATGACAAACGACCTTTAAATGATCTCAATCTATAAATATTCTCATCATTTTTACTCCAATTAATATTAGCCAGATTGCTGAGTTGAACAATAGATTTCTCTAATAGAATAATTTTCTCTTCAGAATTTTTAAGGTTTTGTTTGTACCTTTTTTCTATTTTCCTGATTTTATATTTCATGGCTAGCAACAAGTTTTCCAATTATTAAATTAAACTAAGAAACAAAAAGTTTGCATCAGATTATTACCTTTCACTAGTGCTGGTCAAAGTACCATCAACACTATCTTTATCTACAATAATTGTTTTACAAATAGTATAAGCTATCCCTTGTTTTTTCTTTCTATAAATTATCATAGATACCGAAACTATTCCTAAAATCAATGTTGCACTTACTATGTAATCGATTAAAGTTCTCCAAAGACCTATAGAAAAAGTCAACCTACTTCCATTTTCTTGTATTAGCAAATATTTCTGGATTATCTTGTTAAAATTACTATGCAATTAAAGTTTTGATATATCAATCATTCCATACTTTTCTGGGTCAAAACCTTCAGGGAATTTTGTTGGGGGAAAATAGTCCGTTCCACAGCTAGAATACATAGTATATGGAATATTGAATTTATCTAGATTACCCGACATAAAATTATAGCGCTCAGAATTATATACTGCCCCCTGCAAATCAGGCTGAAGCTTAAACCTTTCAGAATTTAACAGCATGTTATATAAATCGGCGCCTACTAGGTTGGATTCTCTAAAATTTGCATTAGCATATACTGTATCTATAAATTTAGCACCACACAGTGTACTAGCTTGCAGATTTGCGCTAGTTAAGTCAGAATTTTTAAATATTGCAAATGAGAAATTAGCTCCTATTAATTCGGCTGATAGAAAATCTACGTTTACAAATCTGGTACGCTCAAAACGGGTTGCAAACAACCGCGCTTGGGTAAATTTAACATTTTCTATTACTATCTCAGATAAATCATACTTTTGAATATCTAAAGCAACTCCTAATTTAGGTATTATGTCATTGGCCAGTTATAATGACCCACCCCTTGGCCAGTTATTCTGGCCCACTT
>JANQTT010000116.1 GCA_030731565.1 Rickettsiaceae bacterium
GGCTTATAATTTTCATTTGTATAATTATTTTTGCAAGCGAATATGTAAACAGTTTTTTTTCAACTGACACTTTTAAAAATATTAATTTTAGCGATGAAGAAGCCTCTAGCGAAGCAAAAGTCTTAGAAGTTGCGGTTAAAAAAGGCGATACTTTGGGCGCTATTCTTCACAGGCAAAATTTACCAAATTCAGATATACAAGCCCTAGTTAAATCCGCTACAGAACAAAAAATCACTTCTCAACTCAAAATTGGCCAAAAGTTAGTTTTTGAATATACAATTCAATTAACAGAAAAAGATAATTCCGATCTAAACGAAGAATCATTTATTTTAGATCGCATGATTTTTTCAAAAGATAAAATACATTCTATTGAATTTGTACGGCAAGATGATAAATTTATTGCACACAATATCGAAGCTCCGTTAAAAAAACTTATAATCCAATATAACGCAACTATAAATTCCAGTTTAATCACATCTTTAAAAGAAGCTGGGATGAGCACAAATAGTATTGTTCGTCTAATAAATGCATATTCCCATCAAATCGATTTCCAGCGTCAAATAAGATCAGGGGATAAAATCACGGTAATTACTGAAAAGTTTGTCACCGAAAAAGACGAATTCTCACACCACGGCAAAATTTTATATGCAAACCTAAACTCGCAAAAAAATAACTACACCATTTATAGATTCTCGCCAACTGGCAAAAAAGAAGACTTAGAGTTTTTCTCTGAGGATGGGCAAAGTATAAAAAGCACTTTGCTTAGGACGCCAGTAAAAGTTGCAAGGGTCTCTTCTCACTACGGATATCGAAAAAAGCATCCAGTACTTGGTTATGGCAGGATGCATAAAGGAGTAGATTTTGCCGCTTCTATCGGCACGCCTATTTATGCATCTGGCAATGGAACCGTATCCTTCATTGGTTGGAAATCTGGCTATGGACGATTCGTTTTAATAAAGCACGATAATACTTTATCAACAGCATATGCCCATGCTTCAAAATTTGCTAACGGTTTAAAAAAAGGAAGCCGAGTAAAACAAGGGGATATAATTGCATATGTAGGTAAAAGCGGCAGGGTAACTGGACCCCACTTACACTACGAAGTACACATTAATGGCAAACAAGTGAACCCTATGGAATTTAAATCAAAGCCAGGAATTAAGCTTACCGGAACAAAATTAACAGAGTTCCAACAACACAAAGAAAACATCCTAAACCTTGGAAAAAAACTTGTAAATGGAACAGAGCTTATAGCTGAAAAAATTAGTGAAATTAAATTATTGTAGCATGACAGCACAGAAGAAACTTTTATATTTTGTATTTTTACTAGGTTTACTCATATTTCTCGATCAAGTTTCAAAAACTTTTCTAATCTCATATTTAAAAGGGAAGCCTGAATACATGATTGAGTTAATGCCAATGCTTAATATAGTTTACGCATGGAATCATGGTATAAGCTTTGGTTTGTTTCGCAATTATTATCAGTATAGTAATTATGCTTTCCTGGCACTTAATAGTATTATCATTTTGTACCTCTGCTATTTGACAATAAAATCACAAACTAATTTAGCATTTATAGGCTTTAGCATAATTGTCGGGGGAGCGCTGGGCAACTTGATCGATAGGATATTCCGCGGAGCTGTGTTTGATTTTCTATATTTTTACTATGGAGATTTAAGCTTTCCTGCTTTTAATTTAGCAGATAGCTTTATTACAATCGGAGCTGGATTATTAATCTGGGAATATCTTTTTTGCCCACGAAAAAAAATACTTGATGATACTAAAAATTAAAGGTATATCTTTAATTCATGCCTGATCCAGCTGGTCTACCGCAAACTAGATACTTTGCTCTTGCTGGTATTGCAAAGGTAGTATAATCAAGCGCAAAATCAATTGGGCTATTAACGCAAGTTATTACATTAATTAATAAAAAAACCGATAACATATGAACAAAACAGTATTATTATTAGCTAGTATATTTTTAATCGCTGGCTGCAGCAAAAATACAA
>JANQTT010000117.1:0-6291 GCA_030731565.1 Rickettsiaceae bacterium
TGATTTGATAGAGCAAAAATTTACAACTTACACAAACTAAATGATTGACTCAAAATTATGCTTTATAAGTCCATTCTCTTCCTATAAGTTTGTTATACAGATCATTTTCCAAGCTTAAATAAGAACAGGAAATATTTGTTAAAATGGTAGAGTTTTTAGGATTAGCTATTAGTTATATCGATTCAAGCTCCCTAGCGTTTTGCTAAAAATATAGGCTGATTAATATTAATAACTTAAAAATGAGGTCTTTATGAGTACAACGATCCTAAATAAAAGCCTTCATAAAGCTTATGTATGGCTGCATGATGTAGATGATAAATTAGGTACAGCTAATTTGGATTCTGCCTTAGCCGCACTTCGCGCTGTTTTGCACGAGATTCGTAATCATCTTCCTATTAATGATTCAGCTCATTTGAGCGAGCAATTTCCTACTCTAATTAGAGGTTTATATTATGAAAATTGGAAGCCCGATGTTGTGCCTATTAAAGATCGTTCGAGTGAAGCTTTTACTCAAAATGTTAGAAGGGCGCTATATATGCATCCTGAAATTAGCCCAGCCAAAGCTATTTTGGCCGTCTTCGACACTTTATCTATCCATATTGGTGTAGAAGAAATTGACAAAATACTTGCAATATTACCTAAAAATATACGGCATATATTAACTGAAGTGGAATATATAGAGGGTTAAGGTAGGGTTGCGAAAAGAGCCCCACCTTGCAAACAGTCCCATTGAATATAGGCTTTGGCCTATCGCGTTTAAAGCCTATATTCAACTTAATATTAATTATAACAATCCACTTTTATATCTTCTTTATAGAAATTTCAAGCATGTTATCAAGTAATGGGGCTTGAGTTTTGTAATCAGCTTTTTCGGTATTTGATATCATACTTAATGTTTGCGAAGAAATTAATCCTGAATGGGCAGATAATACATCTTTAAGATCAAGTCCTGATTTTAGTACAAGTTCAATTCGGTCAGATACATCAAGGTCTGCGTCTTTTCTAGCTTGCTGAACAAGTCTGATAATATCCCTTGCAATTCCTTCGTTTTCTAGTTCTGTAGTAACTGTAAGATCAAGCCATATCATACCTTGGTTGCTTGATAAAGGTTTTGCTCCTTGCTTGGCGCGTGGTACTAGTACTAAGGAGTATTCTTCAGGTAATAATTTTTCCCCAGCAATTATCAGGTCATTACCATTAAATTCCCACTGTCCTTGTTTAGATAGCTTGATTATATCTTTCATTTTTTGTGGAAGTCGCTTGCCAAGAACAGGAAAATTGATTGATAATTTTTGATCGGCATTGTTTGCTAAGTCATTATCATAAATTATCGCTTTTACGTTAATTTCATCTTTAATGAGTTCATCAAATCTTTTAAATTTATCACTTTGTTCTGTGATTATTTTAAGTGTAGATAATGGCAAGCGGACCCTGATATTTTCAGAGCTTCTGATAAATAAAGCAGTGCTACAAATATCTTGTACTTGATCCATTATGCTAACCAATTCCTGGTCAACTTCAATTTCACCCAGTACTGGAAAATCAGTTAAGTGTACACTAGCATTATTTTTCTTTCCATCAGTTAGGGCAAGGTATATATGTTCAGAAATTAACGGCAGTAGTGAAGATATAGCTCTGCTCATTACTTCAAGGCAAGTATATAAAGTATTATAAGCTGATGCTTTATCTGCGTCCTTTTCAGATTTCCAAAAACGATTACGACTTCTTCTAATATACCAATTATTTAGTATTTCAAAAAATTCAGAAATTGCGCTATAGGCTGATTGGCTATCAAATGCGTCCATATTTTTTTCTATAGATTGTACAGATAGTTTTAGTTTGGATAAAATATATTTATCTAGTACATTCTCTGATTTATATGCAATTTCTGCTTTAATTGAATCACTATTTGCATAAAGGCAGAAAAAATTATAAGCATTCCATATTGGTTTGATAAATAATCGCAGAGTATCAAAAACCATCTTACCTTCTTTATCGATAAGCAACTCTTGACCCTTAACTACTGTCGATGATAACATAGTTACGCGCAGGGCATCTGCGCCATATTTTTCAAATGTTTCAAGTGGATCAGCATAGTTATTTAACCTTTTAGATAGCTTTTGCCCAGTTGCATCCAAAATAACTCCATGGCAAATACAATTTAAGAAAGGAGGGCGATCAAATAATGCCGTAGAGAGTACCATTAAGGTATAGAACCATCCACGAGTTTGGGCAGAATATTCAACAATAAAATCTGCAGGGAAGTGATTTTCAAACCATTCTTTATTCTCAAAAGGATAGTGAGCTTGACCATATGGCATTGAACCGCTTTCAAACCAGCAGTCAAATACATCTGAAACTCTACGCATCATTGATTTACCGGTTGGATCATCTGGATTAGGTCGAACTAGATCATCAATATATGGTTTATGTAAATCTGTTATTTTAACTCCGAAATCTTCTTCGAGTTCTGCAATTGATCCATATACATCTAAACGCGGGTACTGTGGATCATCAGATTGCCAAACGGGAATTGGAGTGCCCCAAAACCTATTGCGGCTAATCGACCAATCTCTAGCATTTTCTAACCATTTGCCAAAAAGTCCATCCTTGACATTGCCTGGTATCCAGTTGATTTGCTGGTTTAGTTCAACCATACGATCTTTAAAGGCGGTCACTTTGACATACCAGGATGGAACGGCTTTATATATAAGCGGAGTATCTGTTCTCCAGCAATGCGGATAGTTGTGAATATATTGCTCAGTTTTAACCCAGCTGCCTTGGTTTTTAAGTTTGATAATAATTGGATCATTTGCATCAAAAACTTGTAGCCCTGCAAAATCTGGTATTTCACTAGTAAATTTGCCGGAGTTATCAACTGGGCATACTATTTCTATTCCTTCTTCCTGGCAAACTACTTGATCATCTTCACCAAAACCTGGAGCCATATGAACTATACCCGTGCCATCCCCTTCTACAACAAAGTCAGCTGTAAAAATTCTGAAGGCGTTTTTATGGTCTTTAAAATAATCAAACAAAGGGGTATAAGAGTGTTTAGACAACGTATGGCCTTTGATTGTAACAATTTTAGTATCTTCTGTAATATCTAGTTCTTTTGCATATGATTTAAGAGCAAATTGACCTACTATATAACAGATATTGCCTTTAACTATACATACATAATCTATCTCTGACCCCACAGCTAAAGCTAGGTTTGATGGTAATGTCCATGGGGTAGTTGTCCAGGCCAGTACTCTATATTCACTACAATTTTCTGGAGCTCCAGCAGGGGCGCTATCCATTTTGAACGAAACGGTAACGGCCTTATCAGCTCTTTCTCGGTATGAATTATCTAGTCTTGTCTCAAAATTTGATAATGGAGTTTCGCATGCCCAGGAGTAAGGCATAACTCGCATGGATTCATAGATTAGGCCCTTATTATAAAGTTCTTTAAAAGCCCAAAGAACTGATTCCATAAAACTTTTATCCATGGTTTTATATGAATTTTTAAAGTCTACCCAACGGGCTTGGCGTTTAACGTATTCTTCCCAATTATGCGAATATTTCATTACTGAGCTACGGCAATAATCGTTGAATTTATCAATACCGTATTCTGTAATTGCTATCCTTCCAGAAAAGCCAAGGTCTTTTTCAGCCCCCATTTCAGCAGGTAGCCCATGACAATCCCAACCGAATCTTCTTTCGACTCGTTTGCCTTTTGTGGTTTGATATCTTGCATAGGCATCCTTAACAAAACCCGTTAGTAAATGTCCATAATGAGGCAGTCCATTAGCAAATGGAGGACCATCGTAAAATATAAATTCATTATTTTTTGAGTCTTTAGTCGCGCTTCTTGCGTCTATAGATTTTTGGAAAATTTTATTCTCTTCCCAGTATTTTAGGATTTCATTTTCAATTTCCGGAAACTCAACGTTGGATTTAACTTCAGGGTAGTATTTTTGATTTGTCATGGTTTTTTTAAGGTTTATATAAATCTATATTTACGAGAAAAGTCTCAATATCGGTATATCTTCCATTTTAGGTAAGTTTACACGGTTCTTAAAACTAGCAATATTGATGATATTATCAAGTGCATTTTTAATGAACTCTTTAGTTTTTTCATGGTTCTTGGAATTATCTGCAACATAAAATGCTTTTGCTGATAGATATACGGGCAGTAATAGACCTCTTTTTGTATAATAATTAAAATCAGTCGATTTATCGCCGGCGTATTTCCAAATTAGGTCACAAGTTTGGCAAGCGCTTTCACTTCCTGCTAAAATATTAGAGGGAATTAAAAAAAAGCTGCTGTTTTTTAATATCACATTTTTAGGAACAAGGTTTATAATTCTCGTTTCTAAAGCTAGTGCTATTTGTCCCCTGATTTTTTTAGGCTTTTCAAGTTTATTAAGAGCATCTAGCATTTCTATATCTAGCCAGTTTTCAAATTCTTGAACTAATTGGGCTAGGCCGCCTGGAAATAAAAGCTTGTGATAGTTGGTGTCTAATTTATTTTGTTTTTCAGCTTCATTAATAAGCTTAATAGACCAATGCGTAGAATCAAGTAATTTGGAGATACTTTTAAATAAAGCATTTTTTTTAGTCTCTTGATTGTTCATAAAGTTTTGACCTTTTTCCTTGACTTAATTAATAACTATATAGATAATGAACACTTAATTCAACTAAATGCCTTTTAAGGAGGTAATGTCTAGTGGCAGTACATATAAGTGTTCATGGTGGAAACGGTGAAAAAGCAATCAGAGATCTTAAAAGAAAGATGCAAAGAGAGCTAGTATTCCGTCAAATGAAAATGTCTCGTTTTTATGAGCCTCCTTCAGCTAAAAGAGTGCGCGAACAGCAAGAAGCTGAAAGAAGAATCAGAAAAAACAATCGTAGAAGAAGGCTGGAAGGCTAAATCTTTTTCGTGCTACGTTATTAGATAGCAAAAAGTCCCAGGAGCGGTTTCTGGGACTTTTTTTGTGCTAGGTGGACTATGAGATAGTCTGTTCTTGGTGTCTTTTTAAAAGAAATATGGAATTGCTAAACAAAAATTGGCATATAAATAAAGTATTTCTTTGTAATTAAATCAGTGATAGCTTTAATTTAATTCTTTAACTCGCTAATTTAGATATTATTTTGCTAGATTTAATTATAGAACAAAAAGACATAGCAAGGCTTTATATGATAGTTGGCTATATTTGCTCTTATTCAAACAATATTTATTAGCATCTGTTTAGCAATACCTTGGTGCTCAAGTAGCTGTATTTATACATAAATTTATTTTAACATTTTGTACTTATAAAAGCTTGGCCTTAAACTAACTAAAAAAATTAATAATATTATTTACTTGGATATAAGATTTTGTTAACTTGAGTTAATTTTAATCTAAGGATTATGTAATTTGGAAAGGTAAAAATATGCGAAATACAGGGATAAGTTCTGTTGAAGGTAATATGCCTTCAACGTTGTCAAAAAATTTATTAAATGAATATATAATAGAGTTTATTAACTCAGCAGAAAATGGGGATATTAACGCCCTAAAGAATCTATTAGAACTAACCAAAAATGATCCAATTAGCCAGAAACAAATGATTCATGCGCATGATGATCGTGCTTTTTGGCATACAGCAGTAAATGGTCATATAGAAGCAATGAGGTTCTTAGTAGAGATTACCCGGAATGATCCAGAAGCGCTGAAGCAAATGATCCATGCAGGAAATAATGATATTTTTTGGCATACAGCAGTAAATGGTCATATAGAAGCAATGAGGTTTTTAGTAGAGATTACCCAGAATGATCCAGAAGCGCTGAAGCAAATGATCCATGCAGAAGAAGGTAGCGGTTTTTGGTATACAGTATCAAATAATCATATAGAAGCAACAAAACTTTTAGCAAAGCTTACCAAGAATGACCCAGAAGAGCAAAAACAAATGGTCCATGCGGGGGAAGATGGGGCTTTTTATGAAGCGCGAGAAAATGATAACCAAGAAATAATAAAGTTTTTAGTTACCTTAGATCCATTTTATCCCTGGGGACCAATATGTAATCAGGAGACCTTACAAAAGGTTAAGCCTTATTTAGGAATTGATATAAAAAAACTGGCTAATTTCTCTATGGTCCGTAAGGATCCATTTAGCTTTAGTCCTAATCTTAAAAGTGATGAAGAAAGAAATAAACAAAAAAAAGTAGCAAAAGATTTACCTAAAGAAATTACCTCCCATATATTACAATTTTTATCCGGAGGCACAACGCAACAAGTAGAGGCTGGTATACAAGCTTTTAAGTGGGATG
>JANQTT010000117.1:6301-7126 GCA_030731565.1 Rickettsiaceae bacterium
GGAAATAAGGAGCCAGGCTTTAACAATTTTACTGAAAGTTATGAACAAAAGTTAATGTATTTTGATAATGAGCAAAATGATAATACAGAGTTAATAGGTCAAGAGGTTGCCGATACATAGGAATATGTATTGTAAGAAACTTTACAAAATCTTGGATAAAAAAACTGAAAACCATTCCTACAAACTATATAATTTACTGTATATATTAAAAGCGCCCTTAGTTTATGTTTATAGGCTAGAGGGCTGCTTTTATTAAAGTTTATTGAGCCATACTTATAGCTTTTATGCGTACTAATTTAAAATTGGGTGTCAAATTATACTGCTATTTTGTAGTTTTATTTTAACTAAGTAGGAAAAGCCTAATCTTTTTTGTTAGTGCGTAATTTGTCATAAATAGTTAGGGCTTGTGCAATAAAACTACTTGGTGATGCAACATCTGCTGGTAAAATCAGAGTATTGTTTTCCTTTGCAAGTTTACTAAATGCTTCAACATATTGTTCGGCAACTCGAAGTGATACTGCGTCTGGTCCGCCTTCGTGTTTGATTGCTTCTGCGACTATATCAATTCCTTTTGCAGTAGCTTCTGCAACAAATAGGATCGCTTCTGCTTCACCTCTTGCTCGGTTGACTTGGTCTGTATAGGCAGCTTCAGAATTTAAGACTACTTGCGCCTTTTCACCTTCGGCAACGTTGATTTGAGCTTGCCTATGGCCTTCTGATTCAAGAATTTTTGCTCTTTTTTGCCTTTCAGCTGCTACTTCTAGTTCCATCGCTTCAAGAATTGTTACAGGCGGTTGGATATCTTTTATTTCGTATCTCATGCAC
>JANQTT010000117.1:7136-8770 GCA_030731565.1 Rickettsiaceae bacterium
GCACTGAATACCCCAGTTTACTGCGGCTTCATTAATTGAAGTAACAATTGCTATATTTAACGCTTCTCTTTCTTCAAATGTCTTATCTAATTTTAGTTTACCAATCTCGGAACGCATAGTTGTTTGTGCTAGCTGAGTTATTGCATAGTAAGGGTTATCCACTCCATAAGAGGCTGCAGTAGCGTCCACTATTTTAACATATAAAACTCCATCAATTTGCAGCGTTACATTATCTTTTGAAATTGCGGTCTGAGCATGTATATCCATAGCTTGTTCTTTAAGAGTGTGTTTGTAAGCAACGCGCTCAATAATTGGAATTAGGATATTTAGGCCGGGTTGCAGGACTCGATCAAATTTGCCAAGCCGTTCAAGCACCCAAGCTTGCTGCTGAGGTACAAGTTTGATCATGGATAATAATGCTATAATAGCAAGAGCGCTTAAAGTAAAAAGTAGTACATCCATATTTATTTTGCCTTTTAGTTGTTTATATAAAAACAAACTCTACCACAAATTACGCGTAAAGAAAATAACAGAAAATCAGAGGAGCTAGAATTATTTAGTGACTATGTAAAATAATCTATATGTTACAGAAATATCACTTGACTAGCATAAAAAATACTAATACTTTCCATATATAACCATAAAAACCCATATTAACCCATTTTTTACCAAATTTTGTGTTAATCTTACTAATCAGGTGGTTATGCACAAACTTAAAAGAAACATAGCTTGAAATGAATATTTTTCTTTCGAAGTACACAAACAAGATAGACAAAAAGGGCAGAGTCTCTATTCCTGCTGGATATCGCGGTGCTCTTGCTAAGGAAAATTTCAACGGAATTGTAGTTTATCCTTCCTTTAAGAATAATTGTATTGAGTGCTGCAGCATGTCGCGTTTGGAAGAGCTTAGCAGGATTATCCAAAACTTGGATCCGTATTCTGATGAGCGGGATGCTTTTGAAACTATTGTGCTTGGTGAGGCGGTTCAATTGCAATTTGATAATGAAGGAAGAGTTATTCTGCCGAATTATCTTATGGAGCAGGTGGATATTACTACACAAGGGTGTTTTGTTGGGAAAGGCTTGGTTTTTGAGATTTGGAACCCTGATAAATTTGAAGATTATCGTAAAAACGCTAAGAAGATAGCGGAGGGTAATAGATTTATCCTAAAAAATACTCAAAACTCTAATGGCAATACAAGTTAGGTAGATATGTTAGAAAAAAATAAGCGACATATAACATCTTCTGCTCCGCATTGTTCTGTGCTTCTTAATGAGGTGCTTGAGCATATTGCTTTAAAAGATAACGGCAGGTACTTAGACTGTACTTTTGGTGCTGGAGGATATACCAAGGCTATTTTGCAAAAAGCGAATTGCTCTGTAACGGCTCTTGATCAAGACCCAACAGTTGAGAAATTTGCCAGCGTAGTGAAAAGTGAATTTGGGGAAAGGTTTGAGTTTATTCAAACTAATTTTGCTGATGCAAAAGAAAAGTTAAATGGTAAAAAATTTGACGGAATAGTGCTGGATCTAGGAATTTCATCTATGCAAGTTGATACAGCAGCAAGGGGTTTTTCATTTATGCATGACGGCCCGCTTGATATGCGTATGGGAAATCATGGGATCAGCGCAAAA
>JANQTT010000117.1:8780-9638 GCA_030731565.1 Rickettsiaceae bacterium
TTTATTGCATCTGCATCCGAAGAAGAGATCGCTGATGTTATATATAAATATGGAGAAGAAGTCCAATCAAGGCAAATCGCAAGTAATATTATCAAAATGCGTGCATTAGAGCCAATTGAAACAACGCTGCAACTAGCTGATATTGTTAGAAGCGCTATGCATTACAGAAAAAGTAAGATAGATCCTGCAACGAAGACTTTTCAGGCAATTAGAATATATATAAATAAAGAACTGGAATCGATTGAACGGTTTCTTAATGATGCAAAAGGTATACTGAATCCAGGTGGTAGGATATTAGTGGTATCATTCCATTCGCTTGAAGATGTCATAGTTAAGGCTTTTTTTAAAGAAAATTCAATAAAAAAGGTGGCGCGCTCTAAATACTCAAAACAACCAATTGAAATCGAAGAGGGTAAATGGCTTAAATTGATTACTAAAAAACCTGTAGTTCCTTCCAGAGAAGAAGTGATATCGAATCCGCGCTCAAGGTCTGCTAGGCTTCGAGTGGCTGAAAATATTGGAGGTAAGCATGTTGCTTAGTAGAACACCAATATTTATTGTAGTTATTATGTGCTTAGGTACAGTTTATATGCTATTTAATATTAAGAATAATGTTATGGCAATTAGGACTGAACTTGCAGAGGTAAGCAAACAAATAAACTATGAGGCAGATACTATTCGTGTTTTGAAAGCAGAATTGTCGTATCTAACATCTCCTTCTAGGTTAAAAAGGCTAAATGCGGAATATTTAAAGTTAGAAGATACAAAAGTAGCACAGATGATTAGTGATCCAAGGAGCAAAAAAATGATTCTTAAGCCTCATAGATTAGCTAGTAATACGAGCTCAAGAGCAAATAC
>JANQTT010000118.1 GCA_030731565.1 Rickettsiaceae bacterium
CTAAAGAAAAATGTAGTTTGTTGTTTTTAAGGATTCTGAAGATCCCGGATCAAGTCCGGGATGACGCTGTAGTAGTTTAAGATAACTCCAGCAGTGGTTGTAGTATCTATAGTTGTTAAGCAATGCCATTGCCTAATATCAATTTTTATTGACACGGAAATAATATACGGCTATTTAGCTAAATATTTTAAAGTAAAACGCAAGACTTAATTATGAAAAAATACTATCTGCTAATTTTAGCAATTTTCTTTAATGCGTCATTATCATTGGCTGATTCTGATATACGAGAAAAGGTTAAAACTGCTACTGCTGATTATCTTTCAAAGCACTTTATGAATGGTTCATATATGTTTGTCGATGAGCAAGGAGTTATTGAAAAAGGTGCAAAGGGTATTCACTCGATTGTAAGTAATAGGACTTTAGAAGCTGATCAGCAAATGCCAATTGCATCAGCTACTAAATCTATGACAGCGGCTGCTATTTTAAAGCTTCAGGAGCGCGGAAAACTTAATGTTCAAGATACCGTAGCAAAGCATTTAGATGAAAAAAGCGGTATATGGACAGATAATAAAGTTCCTGCTTGGGCAAATGAAGTAACTATACATGATATGTTGACTCATAGAAGTGGATTAGCAGAATATTTCATGGGTGCAAAAATTGATACTAGCTTACCTTTGCGCGAAATAAATAAACAAATAGATAATTTTGCAGCAGGTCAAGAGTTATTGTTTAAACCTGGGGAAAAACATGATTATAACAACACGAACTATATACTTCTTGGTTTAATACTTGAGGTTGTTAGCGGCGAGAATGCTGGTGACTTTTTTGAAAAGGAATTCTTTATACCGCTCGGTATGAAGGATACTAAATTACTTGGATTAGCTGAAACGCTGCAACATCAAGAAGATCCAGAATCTATGGAAATACCTTCTAGATATTTCGTAACCCCAACCGGAGGTGCGCCGCAATTTAACCTTGCAAAGCATCCATTTATTATGATTCCGTTTACCGATGGCGGTGTTGCGTCTACTACTGCGGATTTAATTACATGGCATCAAGCGTTACATTCAGGAAAAGTCTTGTCTGAAAATGCGTATAAACAGATGACAACTGGGTATTATGATGTTCCATGTAATGTGGGGGTAAAAAGTAAAATTGGTTATGGTTTATATATTACAGAACTTGAAAATGGCGATAAATTGTATCATCATGCAGGTAACGCCCTAGCTATTAGAAGTGAATCTGGTTGCGTTCTGAATAAAAATCTTTGTTTTGCTGTTTTAAGCAATATAATGAATTATGTTCCAAAAGAAATGCAAGATAAAGCGGATATGACTAAAACTGAAAATCAGCTAGATATCATTTATTTTACGAAGCATGTTTTAAAATCATTGTAGGCGCATATTTTGGCTTTAAGGGTACTTGGTTTAGAATCTAGTTGTGATGATACATCGGCTGCAATAGTTGAGTCTGGACCAAGTATACTATCTAATATAGTGATAGGGCAAAATCAAGAACACTTAATTTATAAAGGTGTGGTCCCTGAAATTGCTGCTAGATCTCATTTAAATAATATCCAAACTGCGCTTGATAGATGTCTGGTTGAAGCCAAGCTATCTTTGCAAGATATTGATGCAATTGCAGCAACTTCAGGACCTGGATTGATTGGCGGAGTTATAGTGGGTTCGATGTTTGGTAAGGCTTTATCAAGCGCTTTAAAAAAACCATTTATAGCAATAAATCACCTTGAAGGGCACGCTCTGACGCCTAACCTTACTGATAATGTACCATTTCCTTATTTATTACTACTTGCAAGTGGCGGGCATTGCCAATTTGTTGCAGTCGAGGGGTTGGGTAAATATAGAATTTTAGGCCAAACTCTAGACGATGCAATTGGTGAAGCGTTTGATAAAGTGGCAAAAATGATGAATCTTGGTTTTCCAGGTGGGCCAGTTATTGAAGATATGGCAAAACTTGGCGATGCAATGAGG
>JANQTT010000119.1 GCA_030731565.1 Rickettsiaceae bacterium
AATAATATTACAAAATCTTCAAATAACATAACAAGTAAGTCAGGTAATGATATTGCAGCATCTGATCCAAATGCATCCTCGCAACAATCGCCTCAATTTACTAATACGGTATCCACAAGAAAACAGAGTATGACTCCTAAAGACCGGTTTTACGCAAATAGAGATTATCTATTGAAGAAACAAGCCGCTAATAATGTTGATTATGAACAAGAAAATCAAAACTTACGACAAGAAATCAAATGGAACGCAGAAAGAATAGCCTTAAATCTACTTGGGCTACCTAATAAACGATTATCGGACGGTAAGCAGTTACGTTTCGGTGAGCAAGGCGGAGTAGCCGTTATGATTAGCGGTGAAAAACTGGGTAATTGGTATGACTTTGAAAAAGGCACGGGCGGTGATTTATTTGATTTAGTACGCGATGTTAAAGCTTGTGATTTCAAAGAAGCTGCCGATTATTTACGCGGGGTAGTCGGTATCGATAATAAAACTTCAAACATAGTGAATCTCCATGATTTCAACGATAGATACGTAGATCATCACAAAGAGAAGCTTAAGGAAAAAGCAGAAGAGGTTGCCTCTGCCAAGAAAACAGAAACTCTATATGCCAAAAGTAAAGCGATTCTTTATACTTCTACCGCCGCGCGTTATCTTGTCAAAACAAGAAAAATAGATTTTGCCGCTTTCCAAGAAAAAATAGGAGATGATATTAGAACTACGACTATTTACGAGCCGTCTATTCAAAAAACGTTACCTGCAATAGTTGCTTTTGCTCGCAATCAAGATGGAGAGATTACAGGAGGGCAACAACTACTCCTAAGTAGCAATCCACTCGGCAAAGCAAATGTAGATACCCCTCGTAAGTCATTCGGCAAAATCACGGGTTCTTTTGTAGAAATCAGTAGTCCGAATCGTAATATACAAAACTTACAAAATCAGCTTTTAAAGGATCATAATACAATCACGATAATAGCCGAAGGACTCGAGACGGCTTTGTCGATTCAATATGCAGGTATAGATGCTAAAATAATATGTTCACTCGGAATTCATAATATTAAAAATTACGTACCGCAAGAAGGCGAGCAAATAATCATAGCAGCCGATAATGACGGCAAAGATGCAACTACTAATAAAACCATAATAGAGGCTAGCGATAGTCTACGGATGAGCGGAGCTATGGTCAGAATCGCAAGACCCGAGACTATCGGTGATTTTAACGATATCTTACAAAGGAGTAGAGAAGGCGGAATATTAGAAATCAGAGAAATATTCAATCCTGTAATTAACAGTTTTAAAGCTAAAACTTTAGCCGAGTTTTTTGCTAACTTTGAGGAGTTAAGTAAATTAACTCCGGCAGCGCAAAAAGACTTCGCATACATTAGTAAATATGCTGTCAATAAAGATAAGCTACTTAATGAGTTTAAACATAGCAGGTCAAGAGGAATAGCCGAATTATCTAATACCAAAGAAGCGGTGGTGTATGGCGAAATGGCATATAGTAATCATATTCAAGTAATAGAGGCTATCAGAGCTTTTGGCGGGGATGTTGAGCAGAAGAAATTAATCGGTGAATTAAGTAATATAGCCATGGGCGGACATTTAATTTATTTAAATGAACTTTGTAATAATACTCTACACGGCTACATATCTAATCAACGCAGTCTATTTAATAAAGAGAAAGAACAAGCCGCCGATCCAGATGAATTGCTTGAAGTCGTAGCTAAGGAGCAACGTTTACTTACAGGACTTTGGAAAGAGCATAAGCGCGCTATGACGCACTACGCCTCTAAAGACTACAAAATACCTGAAGCAGCTAAAATTTCACATGAGCAACCAAAGCTCTTGCAAGATATTCAGAAAATTATCGTAGAAGCTAGGCAAGAAGGCTCAATGACGGATTCCGAGATCATGCGCGCGTTAAAATCCACTATCAATATTGAAGATATTCATACTACTTTAGATAAAAAACGTGA
>JANQTT010000120.1 GCA_030731565.1 Rickettsiaceae bacterium
AAGAACAAGGCGCGAACAGTGTTGTTATTTCTTCTAAAATTGAGGAAGAAATTTCTACATTAGAAGATGCGCTGGAAAAACAGGAATTTCTAGAAAGTTTAGCTTTAGAAGAAACTGGATTAAGTAAGATTATTAAATCGGCTTATGGGTTGCTTGGTTTAAATTCATTTTTTACTGTTGGTTCAAAAGAAGCGCATGCCTGGACTTTTACAACGGGAGCCCTAGCGCCGCAAGCTGCGGGGATCATACATACTGATTTTGAAAAAGGTTTTATCAGAGCTGAGGTAATTAGTTGCAATGAACTCTTAGAAATCGGAACTGAAGCAAAAGCAAAAGAACTTGGAAAAATGCGCGTTGAAGGCAAGGATTATATAATGCAGGATGGAGACGTCGTGCATTTTAGGTTTAATGTTTAAAACAGAATTTTAGTATGAAAGTAATTGGTCAGATAAAGCCAATTTTGTTATATTTTTTAATATCTCTTTCTACTTTGACAGAGACAATTTATTCTGCTGCCTTGCCTGAGATTGCGGAAGCACTAAAAACAGAAGGCGGTGTTGCTCAGTTATCAACAACTGCCTACTATATCGGGTTTGCGTTTGGAATTTTTACGCTTGGTAGAGTATCGGATATATATGGCAGAAGGCCGGTGGTTTTATTCGGGATTTCGTTCTATATAATTTCAACTTTTTTAATCAGCCTGTCTACTAACATCGAGTTTTTTATTATGATGCGAGTATTTCAAGCATACGGGGCAAGTGTAGGTTCAGTTATTGCTCAGTCAATGGCAAGAGATTCATATAAAGGCTGGGAATTATCCTATATATATGCAAGTGTTTCCATGATTATGTCAATTGTGCCGTCAATTGGTTCAGCGATTGGCGGGTATATTGTTGAATATTATGGTCATTGGAAATATGTATTTCGTTTCCTTATGCTATTTTCTGCCGCATTACTACTAGTATACATTAAGTTCCTTCCAGAGACTAATCCGAATATTGGGGCTGGTCGTAATAATAGATTTTATTATGTCTTAAAAACGGCTTTAAAAGATAAGGTTTTATTGAGTTTTGCATTTATGGTCGGTGCGTATAATGGGGTATGTTTTGGTTTTTATATTCAAGCGCCATTTATATTTATTAATAAGCTTGGTATGGCCCCGTCGGATTACGGAAAGTTATTTTTAATACTTAGCGTCGCCAACCTTTTAGGGGGTTTAATTTGTAGGTATTTGATTAAAAAATTTGTAAATATATATAAGATAAAGGCAATTGGTCTGATTTTTAGTTCTATAGGTTGTATAGGGTTGTTAATTGGAGCTTATTTGATTAAGCCTGGGGTGAGTCTAACTTTTGCCACTTTAATGGTTTTTATTCCTATGGCGATACATTTAATGGGGCATACCTTAGTTGTTCCGATGTTACTGCGTAATGCATTGGAAGGGTACGTAAAAGTCACAGGCGCTGCTGGATCAATTTTTGGCGCGTTATATTATGTGATAACAGCTGCTGTAAGCTTTCTAATCTCATCTTTTCACAGCGATACAATAAATAATTATGCATATATATATGCAATACTATTACTCATTTGTATTGTATTATATTACTTCATAAGCAAGTGGAAAGAAAATGAATTCAAGACAAGTTTTAGGTAACGCACAACTTATATAGCAAACCACATTAAATTAAGTGATATTTATATAAATATCACTTTTATTTAGCTGTAAAATTTTTGGTTTTCACAGATATGTGCTCAAAAATTGGGGCAAGCTTATTTGCTTTTTTCACATATTGTACTATATTCTTGTTCCAGTTCAATAAAGTTTTTTCCTTTTGTAAATTGAGGAAAAAGCTCTTTTCTTAAATCCATAAGTTTACGCGCATCTTTGCAGTTACCAATTTTCATTAATGCTCTAGTTACTGTGTTAGAAGCAACAGAATCGACTAAAGTGCCAAATTCATCT
>JANQTT010000121.1 GCA_030731565.1 Rickettsiaceae bacterium
CTTGTAGCTCAGCTGGATAGAGCGTTGCCCTCCGAAGGCAAAGGCCGTTGGTTCAAATCCAATCAAGTGCACCATTTTTTCTCTTTTTAATATCCTTGCCACAAACTTTAGTTTTTCATCCATTTTATTACGCTCTCTCCATGTCATTTGCTCTACCTCAAATGAAAAAAGTGTATACTATTGCTCAGGAATTATCTGTTACTCATGTGATCAGTATATACCATATTTTGATATGGATATTTGTGGAGTAGAACCATCTGTTGATCCTTTTGGAATAAAACTGTTACCCATCTGATCAGTATATACCCTAGGTAAAATGGTGGAGCCAGGGGGAATCGAACCCCCGACCTTTTGAATGCCATTCAAACGCTCTACCGACTGAGCTATGACCCCTACTTAAACTTAATGTATGGCTAACTGAGCTTAGGAGTATATAAAATTTTAGCTTTTTTGCAAGCATATATAACCATCATAAATTAGATTAATATATAACGCATAAAGCATGTTTGTCTTCATAAGCACTACCTAGGAAATATTTTGAATTTTATTCTTAAATCTATATATTACATTGTATTGTTATTTGAATTAGTTACTTTGTAATGGAAAAGGAAAATTTTAATAAACTTAATAGAACGTTTGCTCGTAGGATCGGTAAAAGCCTTTCAGATTTAAATAAATCTGTCCTTGATAAGGATTTGCCAAAAGTGATTTATAGCTCTGAAAATCTTAAAGCAACGAAATATAAAAAAGTATTTTTTGAAATTGGCTATGGTATGGGGGAGCATTTTATCAGCCAGTTGCAATCCAACCCAGAATATTTATATATTGGTGCTGAAGTTTATCTAAATGGCGTTGCGAACGTTTTAAAAAAATTAAAAGATTATAGTAATGGAAACTACATGCTTTGGCCAGATGATCTAGACTCAATGCTCGAGCAGATGCCTGATGAATCTTTGGATGGAATATATGTATTATTTCCTGATCCATGGCATAAAAGGAGGTATCTCAAGAAGAGGTTATTTAATGCGGAAAGAGTGTTTTTATTCAAAAAAAAACTAAAAAACAAAGGATTTATTTCTTTTGCTTCTGATATAGAAGATTACTTTGATTCAGCTAAATCAATTTTGGAAAATGACAAGGATTTTAAAATTTTAGAAGATGATTTTACTGTTCCACATCATGGATACATCCAGACAAAATACCATACGAAAGCTATCACTGAAAACAGAACTGCGCAATTCATATCTGCGGCATACGAATTTAAATAGTAATCAGCTCTTGCAATTTAAAGTTACTAAATTTAGAATGGTTGATTTTAAGGTGTAATCTTTGTATGATCTAACGATAAAGTTAAGGTTTGTTAAATTAAAAAAAGAGTATCTATATGAATCCATATATTGGTAAAGAAGCCTACGATTTTACTGCGAAAACAGTAATGCCCGATAATAATATTGAAAATAAATTTAACCTAAAAAAGTATTTAAACGGTGATAAAGGTATTTTATTCTTTTACCCTTTAGATTTTACATTTGTTTGCCCGTCTGAAATTATTGCGTTTAATAACAGGCTTGGTGAATTTGCCGCCAGAAAAGTAAAACTTGTGGGTGTTAGTATCGATTCACACTTTTCGCATCACGCCTGGAAGTCCATGCCTGTAAATAAAGGTGGTATTGGTAATATCCAGTTTCCTTTAGTTTCTGATTTAAACAAAGAAATTTCAACAGCATATAACGTTTTAAATGAAGAAAGTATATCATATAGAGCTACTTTTTTAATTGATGAGCATTTTAATATAAGACATTATGTAATTAATGACCTACCACTTGGTAGAAATGTTGAAGAAACACTAAGAATGGTCGATGCACTTGATCACCATAATGAATTTGGTGAGGTATGTCCTGCTGGTTGGAGGAAAGGCGATCAGGGGATGAAGGCAACTCAGCAAGGTGTTTCTGATTACCTGACGTCTCATGCAGAAACTCTGTAAACTTTAAATAGGGAAAGGGGGCTAAAAAATTAGTGCTTAAAACATTGCTTGCTAGGGAAAAGCCCCCTACTTATTCACAAGAGACAATAGATATCTTGCGTCTTATCCGTAGCCAGAATGTCGGGCCAAAAACTTTTGCTAATCTTATTAAACTATTTGGATCAGCAAGTGCTGCACTTGATAATATTGAGGAGTTTTCAGTAAAAGGCGGAAGAGCAAAGCCAATAAAGCCATACTCTATTAAAGATGCGGCAAAAGAAATCGAAGAATTAGAAAAAAATAAATCTTATTTACTGACATATAAGGATATAAAATATTCTGATTTGCTGATGCAAATTCATGATTTTCCACCGGTTATTTCATATAAAGGAAATATAGATCTACTTAGCAGCGAGACTATAGCTATTGTTGGCGCAAGGAATAGCTCTATTAACAGTCGTACATTTGCTAAAAAAATAGCGAAGGAGCTTGTGTCTGCTGGATATATTACGGTTTCAGGACTTGCCAGGGGAATCGATACTGCTGTTCACGAAGCTGACGTTAGTAAAACCATAGCTGTCTTAGCTGGTGGGATTGACCATATATACCCGCCTGAAAATAAAAAATTATATGAAAAAATTACAAATGAAGGGCTTCTAATAGCAGAGCTCCCTATCGGATCAAAGCCGCTTAGTCAGCATTTTCCTCAGAGAAACAGGATTATTTCTGGCTTATCGCTTGCTACAATAGTAATAGAAGCTGGGTTAAAATCTGGTTCATTAATAACCGCAAATTTTGCACTTGAACAAAACAGAGATGTTTTTTCTGTTCCAGGATTTCCAATGGATCCTAGATGTATGGGGAGTAATAGGCTAATTAAAGACGGTGCCTATTTACTTGAATCAAGCAAAGATATTACAGCGCATATAACTTCAGCAAATAAATTAAAAAAGTCTTTTGAAGATTCGCAAAATTGTAGTAATAGTTTCAGAAACTCTTCTCATGGGGTAAGTGTTGACATTAAAGATACGGATAGAGCCGCTATAATTAGTCTGCTTTCATCTTCACCAGTAACGTATGAATCTATTGCAGATGAAACAAATTTTTCACTTCCTGTAATTTATACAATTTGCTTGGAATTAGAGTTAGCTGGCAGAATTACAAGGCACCCTGGGAATAGAATATCACTAATATATTAGAGCTTATATGAAACTTGTAATCGTAGAATCGCCAGCGAAGGCAAAAACCATTAATAAATATTTAGGCAATGATTTTAAAGTTATTGCTTCTTTTGGGCATATTCGTGATTTGCCGTCAAAAAATGGCTCAGTGCTTCCTGAAGAAGATTTTTCAATGAAATATGAGATTTCTGATAAATCTACTAAGTATGTAAATGAGATTTTAAAATCCGCAAAAAAAGCTGACGAGGTGTATTTAGCAACGGATCCGGATCGAGAAGGTGAAGCTATTTCCTGGCATGTTGTTGAAGTACTAAAAAATAAGAAGATAATTACAGAAGATTCAAAATTTAAGCGTATAGCATTCAATGAAATTACTAAAAAAGCTGTACTTGATGCAGTAGCTTCACCTAGGAGTTTAGATAATAATTTGGTAAATGCACAGCAGGCAAGGCGTGCGCTGGATTATCTGGTTGGTTTTACTCTATCTCCGATTTTATGGCGCAAGCTACCTGGTTGTAAATCAGCAGGGCGTGTGCAATCGGTCGCTTTACGTTTAATATGTGAACGTGAAGATGAAATCGAGCGTTTTAAAAGTCAGGAATATTGGGACATTATGCTTGACGTATTAAGCAGTAAAGGCGAGCCTTTTACAGCAAAGTTGTCTTACGTTGATGGTAAAAAACTAGAAAAATTTTCTATAGCAAATAAATCTGCAGCTACTACTTTAGTAGATCGGCTTAAAAAAAGGCAGCTTAGTATTGGGGCTATTACTAAAAAGCAACAAAAAAGAAATCCGGCAGCTCCATTTATTACATCTTCCCTGCAGCAAGAGGCTTCAAGAAAGCTTGGCTTTGGTGCTAAAAAAACAATGCAGATTGCCCAAAAATTGTATGAAGGCGTAGATATTAACGGTGAAACAATTGGTCTTATTACTTATATGAGAACTGACGGCGTCACTTTGTCAGGTGAGGCGATTAGTGGGATTAGGTCTCTGATAGGTCGCTTGTATGGTAATACATATTTGCCAAAGAGTCCGCGCGCATATAAATCAAAATCAAAAAATGCTCAAGAGGCTCACGAAGCTATTCGCCCTACTGACATTACTTTAACGCCAGAAAAATGTGCAGCTAATTTAGATAAAGATCAATTGAAACTATATGATTTAATTTGGAAACGTACAATGGCTTGCCAGATGGAAAGTGTCGTTATTGATATGGTTGGCGCTGATCTTATTTCAGATGACAAAGCATTCACAGCAAGGGCGACAGGTTCGACAATTACTTTTGATGGTTTTTATAAAATTTACCAAGAAGGCAGAGATGATGCCGAAGAGGAAAGGAATAAAATGCTCCCGCCTCTATACGAAGGAGAAAAAATTGATACTAAAAAAATAAAACCAGAACAGCATTTTACAGAGCCTCCACCAAGGTTTTCTGAAGCGAGTCTAGTTAAACGTCTAGAAGAGCTAGGTATTGGTAGGCCTTCTACATATGCATCAATTATATCAGTTCTACAAGATAGAAATTACGTAAAGGTTGAAAAAAAGAGGTTTTTTCCTAATGATTTAGGCCGTTTAGTTACAGCATTTCTTGTTGGGTTTTTTGAACGCTATGTTGAATATGATTTTACAGCAGATCTAGAAGATGAGCTTGACAAAGTTGCTGAAGGCGCTCTTGGATGGAAAACTTTGCTTAGTAAGTTCTGGACTGGATTTAATCAAAACGTAGATAAAGTTAGCGACCAAAAGATTACGGACGTTATTGATTATGTGGAAAAATCGCTTGAGTTTCATTTATATGGCGAGGAAGGCTCGGAAGAATTTCAAAAGAATAAAAAATGTCCTTCATGTTCTGATGGCAAGCTTAGTCTTAAACTCGGAAAATATGGCGCATTTTTAGCATGTAGTAATTATCCTGATTGTACGTTTAAAAAGCAAGTCTCAAAAAATGAGAGTGATACTGCAGAAATTAGTCAACCATTTGTAGATAATACTAAGCAGCTTGGGCAAAATCCGGAAGGAGAAGAAGTGTATTTAAAAAAAGGTCCATATGGTTGGTATGTCCAGGCAGGCGAAGCCAAATCTAAAAAAGAAAAACCTAAGCGCAGCCCGGTTCCAGCCGGGATTAACCCCGAGACACTTGAACTATCAGTTGCCCTTAAGTTGCTGAATTTGCCATTGACTGTTGGTAAGCATCCAGAAACAAACGATGAAATCCTTATGGGTATTGGCAGGTTTGGCCCTTACCTAAAGCACCAAAACAAATTTACCTCAATTCCAAAGTCAATAGACCCGTTTACGGTGCAGATCGGTCAAGCAGCCGAGATTATTGCAGCCAAGAAGGAAAAGGTAAAAAAATAGCAAGGGCAAAATATAATTTTAGTCTTAAGGCGGTCCTATGGTTATCACGCAAAATATTATCTTGATGCAAGTCATCTTGTAAAAGCTACTAATCCTTGCTTTTTAATCTGAAATTGAGTAATTTCATAGCTTATAGTAAATTATATAGAGACAGTATTTGTGTCAGACTTATTTGGCTTTGGTGCTAAGTTAAACTCTAGTGCCAAGGAGAATTCTTATACAGCCAGCGATATCGAGGTTCTAGAGGGCCTTGAACCTGTACGTATGCGCCCTGGTATGTACATTGGAGGTACAGATGAGACGGCAATGCACCACCTCGTTTCAGAAGTGCTTGATAATTCTATGGATGAAGCTGTTGCTGGTTTTGCTTCTAGGATAACTATAGAAATGCACGCCGATGGATCTATTGCAATTGGAGATAATGGTCGCGGTATACCGATCGATAACCATCCTAAGTTTCCTAAAAAATCAGCCTTAGAAGTAATTTTAACTACGCTGCATTCAGGGGGTAAGTTTTCTGATAAATCCTATCAAACATCAGGGGGCCTTCATGGCGTTGGTATTTCAGTTGTAAATGCATTGTCAGAAAGTTTGACAGTAGAAGTTTTTAGAAACGGAGCCTGCTATATCCAAAAATATTCAAAAGGCGCCCCTAAAACTAAATTAGTAAAGATTGCGGCTCTTAAAAAATTAAAAGGAACAAAAATTACTTTCAGCCCTGATTATGATATTTTTGATAAAACGATTTCTTTAAAGCCAAAAAGGATTTATGAACTGGCCAAGTCGAAAGCTTATTTATATAAGGGAGTAGAAATTCATTGGTCATGTGCGCCCGAACTTATTAACTCTGATAGCCTTCCAATTAGCGATGTAATACATTTTCCTAATGGTTTAAAGGATTATTTAGATTCTAAATTGGACAAAAGTAAAATTATAGGTGGAGAGATTTTTTCAGGCAGTGCTGAAATAAAATCTGAACATATCAAAATTGAATGGGCCATGTGTTGGCATGAGAATACAGATTTCATTAAATCTTATTGTAATACTATTCCAACACCTCAAGGTGGAACGCATGAACAGGGTACAAGAGCTGCTTTATCCCGCGCGGTTAAAATTTACGGCGAAATGACAGGCTTAAAAAAAGTATCGCAGGTAACGCCTGATGATATTTTAGAATCAGCCTGTGTTATGCTTTCGGTCTTTATAAAAGAACCAGTTTTTCAGGGACAAACTAAAGAGAAATTAGTTTCAAGAGGTATAGCAAAACATGTAGAGAATAGTATCAAAGATCATTTTGACCATTGGCTTAGTGGTAATAAAAAGTCTTCTGATAGTTTGATTCAGCATTTTATAAATAACGCGGAATATAGATTAAATCGTAAAAATGAGCGAAGTGTTAATCGCAAGACCGCAATACAAAAATTAAGGTTACCTGGCAAACTTGCCGATTGTAGTAAAACAAGTTCTGAAGGAACAGAGTTGTTCTTAGTTGAGGGTGACTCTGCTGGTGGTTCTGCAAAACAAGCAAGAGATCGGCAGACGCAAGCCATACTACCACTTCGTGGTAAAATTTTAAATGTTGCAAACGCTGCTTCTGGTAAAATCGCTGCTAATCAGGAAATACAAGATCTTGAAGTTGCATTAAATTGTGGTTCGCTTGGCAATTATCGTGAAGAAAATTTGCGCTATGAGAAAATTGTTATTATGACAGATGCTGACGTTGATGGCGCGCATATAGCAGCATTATTGATGACATTCTTTTATTTGCGCATGAGGAAATTAATAGAAAATGGACATTTATATTTAGCAAAACCACCGCTATACAGGCTTGTACAAGGGGCAATAACACATTACGCAGCCGATGAAGAGCAAAAAGATAAATTATTTGCAGAATTATCAAAAAATCGTAAAAAAGTGGAAGTTGGAAGGTTTAAAGGGCTTGGTGAAATGACGCCAAAACAGCTGAAAGAGACCACAATGGACCCAAAAACTCGTACGATGTATAAAGTAAGGGTGGCTGATTTTGAAAATATAGATACAATAGTCGATAATTTAATGGGCAAAAAACCTGAAAAAAGGTTTCAGTTTATTCATGAACGAGCACTTTCCCAAGATAAAAATGAGATTGAATTATATGTATAATTTTACTAATAGCAATATTATGTTTAAATTACTTTTAGCCATGCAGACTATATTGCTGCTTAGCTTTGCAGGTTCTGCTTACGCTAAAGAAGAGCCAGAAGAAAAACATCCAAATAGCTATTATTTCAGACAGTTTCAAGATGTATTTCAAAGAATTGAAAAAACATACATTCAGGAACCAAATCGTCAAGAAATGACAAATGAAGCGATAAATGGGATGCTAAAATCTCTTGACCCTTATTCTGGCTATTTTACAGATGATGATTTTGACTTTTTTGTAAACCAAACGGATGGAGAATTTGGTGGGATTGGCGTTGAAATAATGCCAGATAGCGGAGCAATTAAGGTAATCACGCCAATTGATGACTTGCCGGCATATAAAGCAGGAATTAGGGCTGGCGACTTTATAGTAGGTGTTAATGGCCAGTTGGTGTCTAACCTTGGTTTTAATAAAGCTGTGCAAGAAATGCGCGGTGAGCCTGGAACAAAATTGAACCTCCTTGTGGTTAAAGAAGAAGAAAATAAAACTGAAGAAATCGAATTAAAGCGGGAAATCGTAAAAATAAAGCCAATAAAATATGAAATTGAAGAAGAGGATTTTGGCGGAATCGGTTACGTTAGGATAGTGGCCTTTAACCATCAAACCAGCACTGAGCTGAAAAAGGCTGTTGCTGATATTGAAAAAAAACTAAAAGCTAAAAAGAAAAACCTAAAAGGGATTATCTTAGATTTAAGAAGCAATCCTGGCGGCTTGTTTGATGAGGCAACAGCCGTTAGTGAATACTTCATAGATCATGGAGTTATAGTTTCGGTAAAAGGTAGAGATAGCAGTAACGATACTATTACTTCTGCTGGAAGATTTGTAGCAAAAGCTCCGAATATTCCAATTGTAGCTTTAATTAATTCAGGAACTGCATCTGCGGCAGAAATCGTTGCAGGCGCTCTGCAAGACCATAAAAGGGCAGTAATTGTTGGTACTACATCTTATGGTAAAGGTTTAGTGCAGGTTTTCACCCAAATCGGTAAGCGTAAAGCTGTAAAACTAACAACAGCAAAATACTACACTCCAAGCGGAAGGTCTATTAACGCAAAAGGAATTGAGCCGGATATTTATATTGAAAATGCTAAGGTAGAATTTTCTGAAAAAGAAGATAATGAAAAATCATTTACTAGTTCATCCATAAAAAGCTATTTGAAAAAATATAATAATGATGAAAAAACAGAAGAAGTGTCTGATATAAAAGAGCATAAAATGTCTCAAAAATATAAAGATGATTATCAATACGCTAGAGCATATGATCTGATTAGAGGCTTAGTTATTAATCATTCAAAATAGATAATTCATGTTAAAAGATTTACAGCTCAGGGCAAAATTAAAAAGATACTTAATATGGTTAAACGTAGCCCTGGGAATCCTATTACTTTTTTTAATAGTTTATTGGTTGGCTTCTGTCCGTCCAAACCAAATTAAGCAAGCAATTCAGCTGAGCCAATATAGATTTTATACAATGGATAATTTACCAGAAGGTGATAATCAAATAAACCCAGATTATATTGGCTTGCAAAAGGATATAGCCGATACTACGGAAGAGATAAATCAAGTGGAAGCAGAATTGGCAGCCATAGATTCGGAGCCCCCTGATATTGAATTTTCTGATACTAGCGAATTACTTGCAGATACAAATAAGCTACTAGAAAAAACTAATCA
>JANQTT010000122.1:0-1084 GCA_030731565.1 Rickettsiaceae bacterium
CTGATACTAGCGAATTACTTGCAGATACAAATAAGCTACTAGAAAAAACTAATCAGCTTTTAACTGCAAAGAAGCCAGTAGAACCAGCAGCAAAACCTAAAAAGAAGAAACAATATAAAGGGAATCCAAAAATTTCAATTATTGTAACGAATTTAGGCTTAAACCGGCGTTCTACAGAACTTGCTTTAACGTTACCAAAAGAATGTGCTTTAGGTTTTTTACCATATACAAAAAGTTTGAAACCTTTGCTAAATAGAGCACAAGCAAATGGGCACGAAATATATTTATATTTACCCCTTCAAACTAGTGCATCTCATGATAATCCTGGCAGGTACGCTTTAATGAATAATTTAGCTCAAGAAGAAAATGCTTTACGTTTGAACGTTATATTAAATTCTCACGCAAGATATGAAGGTGTTTATTCCAGCTATAAAGAAGTTTTTACCGATAACACAAATGCTGCAGAAACACTTTTTGACCATTTAGGAGATAGAAATTTGATTTTCATCTTTGGCAAAGGGCAAAAACCTAAGGCTACGAAGTATGGTAAGTCACGTAATAATATTTTACCAACCAATATAATACTTGACGAAGAGGCTGATACAGAATCAATTTCAGTTCAACTAAATAAATTGATTAAAGTTGCTGAAGAAGAAGGTATTGCTCTTGGATACGCTCAAGGGTTTACTTTAACAATTGAAATGATAAGAAAATGGGTTCCTTCTTTAAGGCAGAAAGGGATAGAACTTATTCCAGCGTCCGAACTATTAAAGGAGTATAATTCATGAGCTTTAAGACAGAAAAAATTGAAGCTAGCGAATTACCCTTTCGACAAGGAGTTGGGATGGTAATTGTCGACAAAAATAATAGAGTTTTTGTAGGAAAACGTATTGATTCAAAAGTAAATGGATGGCAAATGCCGCAAGGCGGTATTGATTTAGGTGAAACACCAAGCAGCGCAGCTCTTCGGGAAATGGAAGAGGAAATTGGCTCTAGTAAGGGCAAAATAATAGCTGAGAGCAAAAAATGTTATAGTTATAGGGTGCCAAATTTTCTAATTCCAAGATTATGGAATGGAAAATAT
>JANQTT010000122.1:1094-1876 GCA_030731565.1 Rickettsiaceae bacterium
AGATATTATTCCATTTAAATTAAGGCTATACCAGCAAGTAATTCAAGAATTTAAACCGCTTCTAGAAAAGAAAAAATAATATTTCCTGCCAAATTCGTATTTAAAACTTCTCTCCCAAATAGTTAAGGATATAACTTTACAGCAAGTTACAAGTATGTTTCAATTAAACTTGTAGTTAACGAACTTGAGGTCTGTTTAATGCAAAATAAATTAGGTAGTAAATTTATAGTAGTTTCAGATATTAACATATTAAAACTTTTTGAAGCGCAAGGAATAAAAATTGTAAAGCATCTAGGTAGTTATAAGATACATTCTGACGTTGACCATCGGGAAGAAAAACATAATGGTTATAATAAGAAAAAATCAACGCAAGGTGCGTTTTATGATCCGCATACTCAAACAAAAGACATTGAATATCAAGAGTCATCAAGAACCGCTGCGCAGCATATAGAAAAGCAGTTATCTAATAATAGCAAATATAAAGAAGTAATAATAGTAGCTGATGCTAAAATGCTTGGAGCCCTGAGAAACCATTTAACTAACAATGTAACTAAACTAATTACCAAAGAAATAAACAAAGATATGGTAAAGCATAATATTGAAGATATAGAGAGAGCTATATTTGGGTAATAGAGTGTAGCAATGACACGATATGGTAATCAGAGCTTTACTTTTACAAGGATTCAAAACCACCTAAAACAAAACTTTAATCTTAAGAGCACCGGTATGGGTGGAGGAGTGTTTGGTTAGTTCGGCTTCGTAGCTTACGCCGTATTCAAACT
>JANQTT010000123.1 GCA_030731565.1 Rickettsiaceae bacterium
CGCTAGATTCTGGAAAAGCCTATTATGCTGAAGGAGAATTTGCATCGGTTAGCGGCCCAGAAAATGATACTAGCTCCATATTCCCAGCAAGCTCTACCTCGGCACCTAAAAACCGGAAACCTTATGAATTAACTAAAAAAGTAGCTATGCCTGCGCCTAGAAATGCTGAAGCTAGGATATTACCACCAATAGATTTGCTTGATAATGCAAATAGTCAAAGCATTAAACCCCAATCACAAGCTGAACTTGAAGAAAAATCTCAAAAGCTATTGTCAGTACTACAAGATTTTGGCGTAAAAGGAAAAATAAATGCAGTTCGTGAAGGTCCCGTAGTAACAATGTATGAATTTGAGCCCGCAGCTGGCACAAAATCATCGCGCGTTATTGGCCTTTCAGACGATATTGCTAGGTCTCTTTCTGCGATATCAACTCGTATTGCCATTATACCAGGCAAAAACGCTCTAGGCATCGAATTACCAAACAGTAAAAGGATGTTCTTCCGTTTAAAAGAACTTGTTGCAACAAAAGAATTCCAAGATCCAAACGTATTATTACCTATAATTCTTGGAAAAGATCTAGGGGGTAGCCCTCTTGTTGCAGATCTCGCCAAAATGCCGCACTTGCTTGTTGCCGGAACAACTGGCTCTGGTAAGTCCGTTGCAATCAATACAATGATTATGTCCCTTCTTTATAGATACACACCTGAAGAATGCCGCATGATTATGATCGATCCTAAAATGCTGGAGCTTTCTGCATACGATAATATACCACACCTTATGACGCCCGTAGTCACCGAGCCAGGTAAAGCAGTTGTAGCACTTAAATGGGCCGTAAAAGAAATGGAAAATCGCTATAGGTTAATGTCACATCTGGGAGTAAGAAATATTGCAAATTATAATGCAAAAGTTCAAGAAGCAGTTAAAAATTCTGAGGTATTAGAACGCAAAATTCAAACCGGTTTTGATCCAGAAACAGGAAAACCAATATTTGATACTGTACCAATCGATATGAATAATATGCCGTTTATTGTCGTAATAGTTGATGAAATGGCTGACCTTATGCTAGTTGCCGGAAAAGATATAGAAACTTCAATACAGCGCCTAGCGCAAATGGCAAGAGCTGCAGGAATTCATATTATTATGGCAACCCAAAGACCCTCAGTTGATGTGATAACTGGTGTTATTAAGGCTAATTTTCCTAGCAGAATAAGCTTTAAAGTAACTTCTAAAATTGATAGTCGCACAATTCTTGGAGAACAAGGTTCAGAACAGCTGCTTGGGATGGGCGATATGCTATATATGGGTAATAGCTCAAGAATATTACGTGTACACGGCCCTTTTGTTGACGATAAAGAAGTAGAAAAAGTAACCAACTTTTTAAGGGAAAGCGGCACGCCAGAATATATATCAGCAGTCACTGAATCAACTGATGATGATCCACTTGGAAATGATTTTTCTTTTTCAAACGATGAAGAGGATAACATGTATACGCAAGCCGTTAACATTGTCCGCACTGAACGTAAATCATCAATTAGCTATATCCAAAGAAGCCTAAGAATTGGATATAATAGAGCCGCAAACTTAGTAGAAGAGATGGAGAAAAACGGCATACTTTCTGCACCAAATCATTCAGGCAAAAGAGAAGTATTATTACCAGAAAATTAATTCGTTAACTAAATAATACCCTTTTAATAGTATCCTAAATATGATATAATATATCTTTCTATAATTTATTAATAAACTTATGAGGCAAATATGTCGAAAGAACCAAACTTCAATGTAGGTGACAGAGTTGTGTACCCTTCACATGGAGTCGGCGAAATAACTGACATCGAAAGTCAAATAATTGCCGATATAAAACTAGAAGTCTATGTCATCTCATTCCCTCAAGACAAAATGACTCTTAGAGTCCCAGTATCAAGAGCTGCAGCATCGGGCCTTAGAACACTAGCAGGTAAGAGCGATGTATCTGGTGTATACAATATATTAAACGGGAAGCCTAAACGAGGCAATAAAATGTGGAGCAGACGAGCTCAGGAATATGAAGGTAAGATAAATTCAGGCGAAATTGAAGCTATAGCAGAAGTAGTAAGAGATCTTTACAAAAATATTGATAATGACCGATCATATAGTGAGAGAACAATATATGAATCAGCTTTAAACCGCTTAGCCTCAGAAATTGCAGTACTTGAAAAAATTACTGAAGCAGCTGCAGCTGAAAAATTAGTGGAACTACTTAAAGAAAAACTAGTAGCCGCTTAATTCTTATCATTCAAGGCGCTTAAAAATAAAACCATACATACTATATAGTATAGTGAGCCACATTGAATTAGGTGTATTTATGTTGCATCTTATTCAATCTGGCTTACTATAATTTAATTTACTGCCTGTGAACAATTAATTTTGGTCAAGAATAGCATGTGCGCCATCCTGTCACCGTCAGGTCATCCTGAACTCGTTTCAGGATCTCAAGAAACAAATTTCAGTGTACACTTCTTTGTTTTAGATCCTGAAACAAGTTCAGGATGACCTGCGAGGCATTCAGGGGACTAACTAGGCAACAGGACGCGCAGCTTAGTAATATTTAAGCTAATAATTGATATAAATTTAAAGTTTTTAAGACCACTTTAGCCGTCGGGTAAAGTTCACCATCGGAACCGGTATGTATAGGTGGGAGCAATGAATAACAACGCCACGGCGATGTAAGGGACCGCCCCCGAAAAAAAGCTTATAGTCCAGAGGAATTTAATATCCACCCTAACGTACCAAGCAGCCTTAAAGTAATAGTTATAATACTTAGTAACTAAATTTGCAAGATTTACTAAAAACTAAATTAGCAGGCAATTAAGTTCTTCGATTTTAAAACCTTTGAATAGCTTAAAGGCATATGGGTAGAGAAGTTTTTAAAATTAACAAAAAACTTGAAAATGTTTTGGGAACATTTGCAATTTATCACGCTATAAATAACCTGTCTAAAAGGTGTTTTTTAAGGAGAATTAAGTAACGTATATTGAATTGTATAAAATTAATATACGTTACCCATATTTTACAACGCTTTTACAGCTTTTGGGGCCATCTCCCTCCAATTTAGCAAATTTTAAACGGGATGATCCCTTTAATATTCAAACTATGGCGAGAAAATAATACTTATTTAGCAGAGTTATGGATTCTAATGAACTCAACGATTTCTTCAGCTGTTGTTGCCATATAGAAATGTTTTAAATACTTACCATTTTTATCCATTAAATATACGAAAGAAGAATGATCTAGCATATATTTGTCTCCAGCTTCACCAGCCCCTTCTGCTTTTGCATAAAAAACTTTATATAAATCAGCAACTTTGCTAATTTCTTTTTCATCTCCAGTAAGACCGATAAATTTAGGATGAAAATGTCCAAGGTATTCTTTTAACAATTCCTTAGTATCTCGCGAAGGGTCAACAGTGATAAATATTGGTAACACGTCGATTTGGTACTTATCAAGCGTAGTTAGTACATTAGTTAATTTTTGTAGCGAAGTAGGACAAATATCAGGGCAAAATGTAAAACCAAAATATATAAGGCTTAACTTCCCTTTCATTAACTCGCTACTGAATTCATTGCCGTTATGATCCGTTAAAATAAAATCTCCACCTATTAATACTGCATCATTTGGAGCGCCTCCCTGTCCTGCCAATGGCTTATCTGGCAATTCAACCATAATTAAAATATATAATGAAATAGCAGCTATTATTGCGCTTAAGGCTATAATGATTTTAGATAGTTTTGATGAATTATTTTCCATACTATTAATAAGTTTTAAGTTAAACAAGTAACTCAGCTGTCTCTAGTGCTGCATAAGTTAATATAGCAGAAGCACCGGCTCTTTTTAAGCAAATCAGAGATTCTATCATTACCTTTTCCCAATCTAGCGCACCACACTCTGATGCGATTTTCATCATAGCATATTCTCCGCTAACTTGATAAGCAAAAATATGAGCGTCAAATCTTTGTGAGGCTTCATTTATGATATCTAAAAAAGGCATACCGGGTTTAACCATAACCATATCTGCACCTTCTTCAATATCGTGCTCTATCTCTCGCATTGCTTCTGAGCGATTACGAATATCCATTTGATATGTCGCTTTACATAGATAATCTTTTTTGTTACTACCCACAGCATCTCTAAATGGGCCATAAAAACTTGAATTATATTTTGCGGCATATGCTAAAATATTTACATTAATAAAGCCATTTTCATCTAAATCTTCGCGTATAGCCATTATTCTGCCATCCATCATGTCAGATGGCGCTACAATATCAACGCCAGCCTTTGCCAGAACTAATGCCTGATTTGCCAAAGCTTCAACGGTTTCGTCATTGTCGACATCACCATCAATTATGATTCCATCATGACCGTGTATTGTATAAGGATCGAGCGCAACATCACAAATAATACCTATATTAAGCCCAGCGTTTTTTAGCGCACGTACGCTGCGACAAATTAAATTATCAAGATTATAGGCTTCATCTGCATTTTCTGACTTTAAAGAAGGATCAATTGAAGGGAAAAGCGCGATAGCTTTTATACCTCTCTTCTCAGCCTCCCTTGCAGTTATTAACAACTGATCAATTGATTGACGAAAAACTCCAGGCATAGTTTTCACTTCTGTCTTTAAATTCTCTCCTTCAATAACAAAGATAGGCAAAATTAAATCTGAAGGTTGAAGGTGGGTCTCAGAAGTCAAATCTCTAAGCCAACTGGTTCTTCTATTGCGCCTTAATCGTACGATTGGATAAATCATTTACCTAATATAAATTGTATATTTAATTTACTATATTATATAGTGTATTTAGATTATAAGAAATATCAAATAGCTACTTCAAGTTCATACTTTCTTACAGAATTATTATGATCTATTTACCATGAATCGCATCATCCTATTATACCAAGCCTTAGCTTAAATATTACTATAAAGTCTTAACACTTGCTTCAACGAAACTTTTAAATAAGTTTTTATCTAAATCTGAGTTGTAATATTCAGAATGCCATTGCACGCCAACAAGAAATTTATAATCTTTCGATTCAATTGCCTCAATAATACCATCAGGAGCACGTGCCGACACAATCAAGCCATTACCAAGCTGATCAATAGCCTGATGATGAGTTGTATTCACTTTAACTCTTCTAGCTTCTGTTAGCTCTGATAAAAACGTATTGTTCTCGATTATAATATCATGAGTTGGGGCACATTTAGGGTGTTCCTGCTCGTGATTAATATCACTTTTATGAGAATCTGGTATATGCTGAATTAACGTACCGCCAAGAAAAACATTAATAACCTGTAATCCATTACATATCCCAAAGATTGGCATATTTCTTTTTAAAGCCTCTTCAGTTAAGCTTAATTCATACGACGTTCTTCTGTCATTAGTCTTAACTTTACTAGATTTAATTTCTTGTCCATAAAATCTAGGATTAATATCCTCATCACAACCTGGGATCAACAAGCCATCAATCATATCAATTTGCGACTGAATATCTTCGATATATGGAAGCAACACAGGTAATCCACCCGCCTTTTCAACCATATTAGAATAATCAGCCCTTAATGCATACCAGGGCTTGGGAGAATATGAATATTTTCCCCCATCCTTTGTTAAATCTAATACTATTCCAATTATTGGTTTTTTCATGCTATTTACGCTTCTATTCCATGACAATATTTATATTTCTTACCAGATTCGCATGGACATAATTCATTTCTGGAAATCTTACCCCAACTTCCGGGATTATTAGGATCCCTGTCTTCAGGATTGACTATAGCTTTAAATGGCTTAGCCTTTACTTCTATATCTTTACCAGAATTATACCTTTCAAAGGCCGGATCTTTGCGACTGGTACTCATTTCTTGCAATTCTCTATTTGCAAGAGCCATAGACTGCTTATTAACATGTTCTGTGTCAATATGCAAGAAGCATAATCTTTGAATAAATAATTCTCTTAAATGATCAAGCATTCTTTCGAATAAACCAAAAGCCTCTCTTTTATACTCGACCAGTGGATCTTTTTGTCCGTAAGCCCTAAGTTGAATACCTTGACGTAAATAATCAAGGTTATGCAGATGCTCTTTCCAAACTTGATCTAAGGTTGTAATTAAAAGATATTTGGCTGCAGAGTTCATTAAGTCCGCCCCATAAGCTGCATCTTTTTTGGCTAATAATTTTGCTACTTTTTCATTTAAATAAGAAGTAATTTCAACTTCAGCTCCCTCGATCGATAAAAGTTGGTTTTCTGAAATATTCATAGCAAAAGTTCTATGAATTTCAGCGCTTAAGTATGCTAGGAGCCAGTCTTCACGCAGGGAATTGCTATTAATAAAGTTTAATACAATATTTTGGCAAAGTTGCTCACGCATGCTGCTAGTAAACGAACTTACATCATCTGAAGCTATAATTTCATTTCTTTGGTCATAAATAATCTTACGCTGATCGTTCATTACGTCATCAAATTTCAGAAGGTTCTTACGGATTTCGTAATTGTGCCCCTCTACTTTTTGTTGAGCTTTTTCAAGTGAACGGCTGATCATTGGATGGTGAATCGCTTCTCCATCTTTTAAACCTAACGTACGTAAAACTCCTGATATTCTTTTAGAAGCAAAAATACGCATCAAATCGTCTTCTAAAGACAAAAAGAATTTTGTAGACCCAGGATCTCCCTGACGCCCTGATCTACCTCTCAGCTGATTATCAATCCTCCTGCTCTCATGACGCTCTGTTCCTATCACATATAATCCGCCTGCTTGAAGTACCTTTGCTTTTTCTGTCGCGATAAGATCCTTTATTCTTTTGATTTCAAGCTCACGTTGTTTTTCATTGAGGTTTTTATCCAAATCTTCAATCATCATTTCCGGATTACCGCCAAGCATAATATCGGTACCGCGACCAGCCATATTTGTGGCAATAGTTACGGCTTTATAACGCCCAGCTTGCGCAATAACATGCGCTTCCCTTTCGTGCATTTTAGCATTTAATACATTATGCTTTATATTGTTCTTACTTAGCTCTTTTGAAATTTCCTCTGATTTTTCAATACTAATAGTACCAACTAAAACTGGTTGCCCCTTACTATGGCAATCTTTTATTAGCTCTATAACAGCCTTATATTTTTCAGCAGTAGTGCCATAAATCGCATCATCATGGTCAATCCTAGTTACTTTATTATGAGTTGGAACAGATAAAACGTCTAAATTATAAATATCCTTAAGCTCACCAGCCTCTGTCATTGCCGTACCAGTCATACCTGACAATTTAGGGTACATTCTAAAATAATTCTGAAAAGTAATTGATGCTAGCGTTTGGTTTTCATTCTGAATAGGAACATTTTCTTTAGCCTCAAGAGCTTGATGTAGGCCATCTGAATAACGCCGGCCATCCATAACCCTTCCAGTGAATTCATCGATGATCATAACTTTTTCATCTGAAATAAGGTAATCGACATCTTTGGAAAAAATAAAATGAGCTCGCAAAGCTTGGTTAATATAATGAACAAGGCTTAGGTTATCAAAATCATAAAGACTAGAATGCTGAATAATTAATCCTTTTTCAGCTAGCATTAATTCCATGCGGTTAATACCGTCTTCGGTCAGAGTAACAGATTTGGCTTTTTCATCTATTTCATAATCTGTTTTTTCCAGATTTTTAATCAGCACATTAATTTTTCCATGGAGCTCTGTGCTGTCATCGACCGGGCCAGAAATAATCAATGGAGTTCTAGCCTCATCAATTAGGATCGAATCTACCTCATCAATAATTGCATAGTTAAAAGGGCGCTGTGACTTTGTATCTTCGGTGAATTTCATATTATCTCTAAGATAATCAAACCCAAGCTCATTATTCGTTGCATATGTTATATCGCATGCATACGCAACCTTTCTAGCTTCATCATCCATTTGCCCAATAACACATGAAACAGTAAGCCCCAAGAATTCAAAGATCTTTCCCATCCATTCAGAGTCACGCTTTGCCAAATAGTCATTAACAGTGACAATATGAACTCCCTTACCAGTAAGGGCATTAAGATATGCCGGAAGCGTAGCGACTAATGTTTTACCCTCACCAGTACGCATCTCGGTGATCATAGCTCTATGTAATATAAGCCCACCTATTAGCTGTACATCGTAGTGTCTCTGGCCAATAACTCTTTTTGCGGCTTCTCTAACTACCGCAAATGCCTCGTAAGTTATATCATCTAAAGTTTGTCCATTAGACAATTTCTGCTTCAGATTGCTAGTTTTTGCTTTGAGTTCACCATTAGTAAGATTCAGCAAACCTTTTTCTAGAGCGTTAATTTTTAGCACCTCTTTCTGAAGTCCTTTAATAATCCTGTCATTGGCTGTGCCAAAAATTTTAGTAAGAAGTGAAAACATTGATTCCCGGTAATTGTTAATTTATTCTTTGTATAAGATATTGCATTTTACTAATTTTTCAAACAAATTGTAAATAGCAATTGACTTTGCTTCGCTGAGCTTTTAAAAACTTTAGGTATAGAAAACAAATTTAAAAAGAATAATTATGAAAAAATTAGCAGCAGCTTTATTATCAGCAACACTATTGTCAACACCTGCACTTGCTGGGAAAGATACCATTGTAGGGACATATAATGGCGGTAAAGTTACAGAGCAAGAGGTAATGGATCAATTCAAACCTATGTTTGAAATGCAACCTGAAAATAAAGGAAAAGAATTTTCACAACTGGATCCAAAATTGCAAGAATTACTTGTGAGAGGCTACATCAATCAAAAACTTTTTGAGAAAGAAGCAGATAAACTTGGAGTCAAAAACTCAAAAGAATTTAAAGAAAAACTGAAAATGGCTGAGTCTCAGTTGGTGCAGCAAGAACTCATCGAACGTCATTTAAAAAATGCCGTAACTGATAAAATGGTCGATGATGAATATAATAACTTTGTAAAAACCCTAAAAGGGCAAAAGGAAATAAAAGCTAGCCATATCTTAGTTGAAAATGAAGATAAAGCTAAAGAAATCAAAAAGAAGCTAAATAAAGGTTCTAAATTTGAAACTTTAGTGAAAGAATTTTCTAAGGACGAAGGTTCAAAAGCTAACGATGGTGAACTTGGATATGTTTTAAAGGGACAATTG
>JANQTT010000124.1 GCA_030731565.1 Rickettsiaceae bacterium
GAACTAGTGCGTGATAGAGTTCAGTTATGCCGTAAGATGTATCTGGGTAAAAAGCATATAGATTTTGAGATGCGCATTGAGGAGAACGTATTTGTAAACGTAGATCCAAACTATATGCGCCAGACGGTGGATAATTTGGTGATAAATGCAATAAATTTCAGCACCCAAGGCACAATCAGGATCAGCGCGCTGCGCAAAGGGAATTTCGTAGAGTTCGTGATCGAAGACGACGGAATAGGCATCCCGTACGAAGAATTATACGACATCTTTACCCCGTTTAAGATGGGCTCAAATACCGCATCAAAAGCAGAAGGCCGCGGCATAGGCCTAGCCTTATGCAAAGCTGCAATAGAAGCCCACGGCGGCTCCATCACCGCAGAGAGCAAAAACGGCAAGGGTGTTAGGTTTAGGTTCTTGGTCTAAAAAAATGGTGAGTTTTATATATATTTGGATTTGGGCTTTAGCGCAATGAGTCGAGGCCTATATCTAATAGGTGTAGGGGCAAGAAAACAACGTTACCCGAGTTTAAAGTGAATGGTTATATAAGGACATTTAGATTAAACACCTATGCATCTTCAGGAATCTTATTTTTTAAGATAAACGGCATTTGTAGGAGAACAAATATAATCGTAATTGGCATTGCACCGAAAACTTTAAAGTTAACCCAAATATCTTCTGAAAAATTTCGCCATATAATTTCGTTAGCACAAGCCATTACGATAAAAAACCACATAAACCTTATGTTTAAACTATACCAGCTTTGGTCTTCTCTGAATTTTATTGCAGTTCCTAAAAGATACTGAATTGCTGGCTTCCACTTAAAGTTTGTAACTAAGAATATACAAGCAAATACGCAATAAAGAACAGTCGGCTTCATCTTAATAAAAATAATGTTACCACTAAATAGAGTTAAGCTTGCCGATCCAAGCAATAAAGCAGAGGAAATTAAATTTACGGTATTTATTTTGCGTTCTATAGCATACGTAATTACAAGGCTAATAACTGAAACGATTAATAAATATAAGGTCGCTTCCATAATACCACCGACTTTATAGCCAATGAAGAACGCAACTACCGGACCAAATTCTGTAATAAATTTAAGCACTTTTAGAAACTCTCGATCTAAATTTCATCATTCCAAATGTAAGCACGATTGTAGCAAAGTAGAATATTATTTGCATTCCATTTGGCCTTGAATCATAACCCACAGTAATATTAAGCACTTTACCTGTAATACTATCATTTTCAACCAACCATGAAGTATCCCATAACTGATCTGATAATACTTCGATAATACCAGATGAAGTCATTATACCTGCCGCTTCCGAAGCAAGGCCCGCTGCAATCAGCGTAAGTAAAATCGATGATATTTTAAATACATATTTTCCAGCATATTTCATCAACCCGTGGTAAAGTAATGTACCTACCAATAAGCCGCTAAAGGCTCCAAAGCCTATCCCCGTAATATATTCCTTACCATCAATATTGCCTGCCGAAGTTATACTATAGATAAACAATATTATCTCTACCCCTTCGCGAAAAATAGCAGCAGCGACCACGAAAACCAACATTAATTGACTCGCTATACCAGCAGAAATTCTATCAGATAGTTCGCTTAAATCTCTGCGGATCTTTTTTGTATATCCTTGCATCCAAACTACCGTCCAGCTAATCAACATGGCAGTAAATAAAATAATGCATGAATCAAACACTTCATCTCCAAGCCCACTAAAACTTTCCGAAATAGTTTTTGTAAAAAAAGCAAATAACGCGGCTAAAGATATACCACATAATGAGCCAAAGATAATATATTTTCTTGAGTTCTTAACTGGGTTTGTTACCGCTAAAATCACCCCTAATAAGAATGCGATTTCCATACATTCGCGAAAAACCACTATTGCTAATTTAATCATTCTTTTCTTGCTTTTCTTTTACAATAATTTTTCCCTGTGCAGTTTCTTCATGGAATTCACCAAAAAATTTATACTCTCCTGGTTTTAAAGGCGCAAGTATTATTCTTGCTTTTGAATTTGCTAGAACTATCTTTTCTCTTTTTAACTCGATACTTTCGAATTCCTCGATTGTATCATCCTGATTGTGCACGGTTATACGTATTTTTTCACCAGCAGGAAGCTCAAGGATTTCAGGTTCAAATTTATGATTTTTTATTATTAAATCAGCTTCAATAAAACCTGCAAGCACCGTTTTGACCTGGATATGCATTAACAAAAATATTATAGTAAATATTATTTTATTTTTCACTTGCAACCTAAATTTTAATATAACCAAATTTATACTGAAAGCTTTACAATAGTAATAGAATAAATTAATATAATCATTAAAACTATGCATGCCATTAAGACATAATTCTTTTGTTTTTTATTATTCGGTGGCTTTTTCATTAATATCACATTTTAAAGCTTTTAAAATATTCTAATAAATAATTCATCCCTACGCAATCATAAAACATACAATTTTAATCAGGTATTTTAAAAATTGCTATAAACAGCATATTAGTATATAATACCAAATCCTTAGCTTAAATTAGTACAAAGCGCGAGGAATGAAGCCTATATACGGGTAGGTAAGCGAGGAGTAACGTAGTAATATTCAGGTTAAGAATTTAATATAATCGCGCATCCAAGTTTTTTTAGAATAACAAATTAGTAATAAAGGTAGTCCATAATGACATCATCAATACGCAATATTGCAATCATAGCTCACGTTGATCACGGGAAAACCACCTTGATTGACAATATGCTTAAACAAAGCGGATTATTCCGGGATAATCAAGCTGTTGCAGAACGCGCTATGGATTCAAATGATCTCGAAAAAGAACGGGGTATTACTATCTTAGCGAAATGCACCTCTGTCAAATGGCAAGACACAAAAATCAACATCATTGATACACCTGGACACGCTGATTTTGGCGGCGAAGTAGAAAGAATACTTAGTATGGTAGACGGCGTTGTACTACTTGTAGATGCTGCAGAAGGACCAATGCCTCAAACAAAATTTGTACTAGGAAAAGCTTTGAAATTAGGCTTAAAACCAATTGTAGCGATTAATAAAATCGATAGATCTGATGCAAGAGAAGATGAGGTTCTTGATGAAATCTTTGAGCTGTTTATATCACTTGATGCAAATGACGAACAACTTGATTTCCCAGTAGTTTATGCATCTGGAAGAAGTGGTTGGGCTGTAAAAGAGCTAACTGACCCAAGAGAAAATCTAAATGCATTATTTGATGTGATATTAGAAAATGTTAATGAACCAAAGTCAGATGTCGAGTCAGCCTTTTCAATGATAGTAACCACGCGTGAATATGACTCATATTTAGGCAGAATCCTGACTGGCCGTATTGAAACCGGAATTGCTAAAATCAACATGCCTATTAAAGTTATGGGCCGTGAGGGTAATTTAGTAGAAAGCGGAAGAATTACTAAAATGCTTACCTTTAAGGGGCTAGAGAGGTTACCTATAGACGAAGCAAAAGCTGGAGATATTATTGCTATAGCAGGTCTTGAAAAAGCCAACGTGTCAGATACTATTTCAGCGCCTGAAGTGAGCGTACCTCTTGAATCTCAACCAATTGATCCTCCGACACTATCAATGAAATTCTCGATCAATGATTCTCCTCTTGCAGGCAAGGAAGGCGATAAATTAACTACACGTGTACTGCGCGCTAGATTAATGAGGGAAGCAGAAGGTAATGTTGCATTAAAGATTACCGAAACAGGACAAACAGATTCATTCAATGTTGCCGGACGTGGAGAATTACAGCTGGGTGTTTTAATTGAAACAATGAGAAGAGAAGGTTTTGAACTATCAATTAGCCGACCTTCAGTGCTATTTAAAACAGATGAAAACACCGGTGAAAAATTAGAACCGATGGAAGAAGTCCAAATTGACGTTGATTCTGAATTTGTTGGCTCAGTTGTTGAATCAATGAATTTAAGAAAAGGACAAATGCAAGATATGCGTGAAACTGGAGCTGGTAAAACACGCCTAATTTTCATTGCTCCATCTCGCGGGCTGATCGGTTACCACGGCACTTTCCTAACAGAAACACGCGGAACAGGCGTCATGAGTCGACTTTTCCATTCCTATGGACCTTATACAGGCAAAATCGAAGGAAGGCGTAGCGGAGTATTAATATCAATGGAAGATGGAAATGCAGTTGCGTACGCACTATGGAACCTCGAAGATAGAGGAGATATGTTTATTACAACAGGAGTTCCTGTTTATAAAGGTATGATTATAGGCGAGCATAACCGTGATAACGATTTAGAAATCAACCCAATTAAATCAAAGCAATTATCCAACGTTCGTGCTAGCGGTAAAGATGAAGCAATAAAGCTTTCTCCTCCGAGATTAATGTCACTTGAGCAAGCTATTTCCTATATTCAGGACGATGAGCTAGTTGAAGTAACGCCGCAATCTATAAGGCTCAGAAAAGTACACCTTGATCCTAATGAACGCAAAAGAATCTCACGGCAATCGTAGATCCGACAATAATCCTGAGCTTGTTTTATGATAAAAAATTTTTTTTTTAGATTCTAAAAACAAGCTTAGGAAATTGTATAGTAAATTACATTGAATTACAGGTATTTTATAAAAAAATAGAGAAGCATTTTTAGATTACCTTAGTAACTTTTCTTCTGCTCAGGTATTGATTTTTCCAATCCATTTACAACAGCCCATTAGGCACACTCTATGGCAAAGGTAGAAAAGTCGAATTTTTGGACCTTTTTGAGCAAAAATAATTTCTTAAAATCCCTTTCTTTCTGACTTTGCTTAAGGCTCCTAATAGACTCCCGCTAACTTGATGGCGCTTTCTTGAATTTTAAATTTTGCACCAACAACTCTATATTTTTAATTTTACAATAAATTTATAAATCAATTTTTTTTACTTTAGAATAGTTTATTGTTTATAATTATTTTAGTGATTAGTTAATAAAATATAGCGGCAAATTGATTTATGGCAAAAAATAATAACAAAGATTCGAAACACCAAGATGAGAAAAAAACTGAAGTACAAACACAACCATCTATGTGGGATAGAGTAACGGGAGGTGCAAATTATATAAAAGGTGGATTAGACTATGTAATGAATACAACCCCTGTAAAATACGCTACTAGCTCGGCTGTTGGCAGAACAATTGGCGTTGCAACTACTATAGCCACAGTCACTGCTGCAACTATACCTGCTGCAGCTATTGGGATAACCTCAGTTGTTGTAGGTGCTGGTATAGATACCGCCCAAACAAGAAATATGCGTTTCTTACGCAAAGAAAATAAATTACTAATAAAAAATCGTTACGCTTTAGAATCCCAAGCTGAAATGCTAAAAAATAATCCGCGTATAGCTTCAGCGCTTTCTGATGAATTATACAAACCTAATAGAGAAGGAAAGTTATCTACAACCGAGAGACTAGCACCAAATCCAAAAGAACACGGTTTTAATTTAACAGGGTTTGGCAAAGCAATATTTACAAAATCTCTAGAAATTGGGAAAAGATCTGTAGAAACCGTCTTTAATCCATCCATCATGAATGTTGGTAAGCTTGCAAATGATGCAAAAGGCCTGGTTGGTGAAGGATTAAAACAAGGGCGTAGAGAAGATAAAATGCGCCAACTTAAAGTACAAATTGACGCTGAAAGAGAAAAGACTGATACTTTAGGATACGACAATATTGACGAATTAGCAGAAAATGTCAGAACCCAAAGAATACAAACGCTTGCTATAAAAAAGATTCTTCTCGATAAAAACATTAACTTAGAGAATATGTCTAGTGATCAAATTCGTGAAAAGTTTAATGAAGCAAAAATTGAAGTTGAAACAACGGAGAAAGCGATTCAGAGCGAATTAACTCCAATGAGTTATGTTCGTGATTTTGTTAGAGCTCATCAACCAACTGGCAAATACAGAGATATGGATAAAATTGAAATCAATACAAAAGAAAGTATTGCCAACGATACATCTATACCAACCAAAGAAAATATAAAAAATGCTCGACTAAAAATATCGGAAAGCAAACAACTTGCTGCTGAAGCCCGTAAAATAGGTAGTAAATCCAGAATTCGCAACAGAACGAGGCAAAAAGTAGGCACGAAAAATCCTCATAGGAAATTAAATAAATCTTCTAGAGCCATATAAAATGGTTCTGTCAGATCAGGTCGTTACTAGTACAATAATTTATATAACTTTACAGGTGGGTCTTAACAGCCTCAAGAGCTATAACATCGCCTTCATCTAGAATAAACTGCTTTGGCATTGAAACTTTGGCTACAAAGTCACCTTCAGCAGGAAGAAATATCTCTATTGAGCTATTACTTTTGGATTCATGCTTTTTGCTTGATAGTACATTTATAATTTGCTGGATTTCAGCTTCTCCTTTAGGGTATAGCTTAAGACTATGTTCTATTCCATCTAGCTCATCTTCAATGCTCATAAATTTTAGAGCAGTTATACGCAAGCCGCCTTTGTCTTTAAATATATCACAATAAATAACAACAGCTTCTTTTACATTTATCAAGTGAGCATAGTCTTTTAGGATATCTTCATTAAAAATAGTCACTTCAAATATACCTTCGTGGTCAGAAAGCGCTAATGTGATAAACCTGCCTCGGGGAGACATCCTTGCGTCCTTCTTCGTTATTACACCTGCAAGTTTTAGTTTATGCGCACCATCACTAATATCGTTTTTAATATAATATGAAGTTTTTATTGCGCATTTATCTAGAGATTGCGCTATTTCAAAAAATGGATGATTTTTTAAGAATAATCCCATTACTTCAAATTCTAAGTACGCTAATTCTTTTGCCGAACATTCGCTAGCATCCAATAGTATATTTGAACTATTTGTTCCTACAGGAATTAGGCTGAATTGGTTAGAATTTTTTTCTTCATGATATGAAGCACAATATGCCATAATTTTTGGAATACTTAAAATCAGAGCAGCTCTATTAGAATTAATTTTATCAAAACAACCTGCCTTAATTACATTTTCTAGAAGACGTTTATTAATCATCTTAGGCTCAATTCTTTCTGCAAAATCAATAATAGATTTAAACTTTCCATTTTTCATGCGCTGTGCAGCTACATATTCACCAAAATTGGCTGTTACATTTTTAATTGCACCTATTGCAAAAATAATTGCTTTCTTTCCATTAATGATATCAATACTGAACTTGCCGAGCGAGTTGTTTATGTCTGGAGAGATTACTTCAATTCCAAAAGCTTTTGCTTCTTGCAAGGAAATATTAATTTTATCGCTATTATCCATCTCCAAATTTAAACAGGCTACCAGAAATTCTGCTGGAAAGTTGGCTTTTAAATAAGCCGTTTGGTATGAAATAAGTCCATATGCCGAGGCGTGTGATTTATTAAAACCATAACCAGCAAACTTCGCTACTGTTGCAAAAATAGATTTAGCTTGCTCAGCTGGGACATTATTTTCAACCGCACCGCTTACAAACATTTCTTCCTGAGCATCCATCTCAGCCTTAACCTTTTTGCCCATTGCTCTTCTGAGCAAATCAGCAGAACCAAGGCTATAACCAGATAATATTTGAGCAATTTCCATTACTTGCTCTTGGTAAATAATAACTCCGTATGTTGTTTTTAGAGTAGGTTCTAAAAGAGGATGCAAATAGTCTACTTCTTGCTCACCGTGCTTACAAGCAATATATGTTGGAATATTATCCATCGGGCCTGGACGGTATAAAGCACCAAGAGCAATAATATCGTCTAGGTTATCTGGCCCTAGTTTACGTAGAGCATTCTTCATTCCTACACTCTCAAACTGGAAAACGCCAGTGCTAAGGCCGCTTGATAGCATTTCGTAAGTCTTTAAATCATCAAGAGGAATAGCTTCAATATCTATCTTAAGGCCACTATCCTCGATCAATTGCAAAGTTTTTGTAATTACTGTTAGAGTCTGTAATCCCAAAAAATCAAACTTCACGAGACCAGCTGCTTCTGCATATTTCATTGAATACTGAACCACTAGCATTTCAGAATTCATATCTTTATAGACCGGCACAATCTCTGTCATATCTTGATTAGCTATTACTACACCAGCTGCATGAGTCGATGCATGCCTTTGTAGCCCTTCAAGTTTTAGAGCAGTTGAAAGTACTTGAGCAATTAACTCTTCGTCACCGTCATAATTATACAATCCATTACCTTTCGCAGCGCCTCGAAGCTCAGTAACATCGTTGATAGCTTGGCTTAACGTAACTGGATTGATTGCATTGAAAGGCACGAGTTCTGTTAAGTAATCTGCAGCAGTATAGCTAAGCCCTAGTACTCTAGCTACATCCTTAATCACAGCTTTTGCCTGCATTTTACCGAAAGTAATTATCTGCCCTACACGATCATCTCCGTATTTAGAGCGTACATACGATATTACCTCTTCACGTCTTTCCTGACAGAAATCTATATCAAAGTCAGGCATTGAAACACGTTCTGGGTTCAAGAAACGTTCAAAAAGCAAACCAAATTTAATTGGGTCTAAATTGGTTATTTGCATCGCCCATGCTATAATCGAACCCGCTCCAGAACCACGCCCTGGGCCTACTGCAATATTATGTTTCTTACTCCACTTAATAAAATCAGAAACAATAAGAAAATATCCTGAGAAACCCATTTCACAAATTACGCCCAGCTCGTAGTCGAGGCGCTCGTTGTACTCTTTTATAATTGTCGCCTGATCGCTCTTCTGAATTTTTTCTTGTGCAAATTTCTGGGCTAATCGAGACTCCAACCCCTCTTTTGCTTCTTTACGAATTAAGTCTTCCTCTGAAAGCGATCCATCGACAAAATTCGGTAATGATGGAGGCCGTGTTTCTGACATAACAAAGCAGCGCTTTGCTAGGCAAGCGGTATTTTCTATAGCTTCAGGTAAGTCTTTAAATAAACTTATCATTTCGTCAGG
>JANQTT010000125.1:0-5027 GCA_030731565.1 Rickettsiaceae bacterium
CTATTTTACTAGTTTTAAATTTTACAACTTACACAAAGTTTATGACAGACTCGATTTTGTATTTTTATACATGTTTCTCTATCAAATCCTGATATTTTCTGCATTTCAGCTACACACTTTTCCTGATTATCTAAACCACGATGATTGTTACTATAGAAATTAACAGCATAATTATACGCATCCTTTATTTTTTCATCAGTTGTTTTTACTTTTCTGAAGAAAAACCCTTTCTTTTTCATATAAATACCCCATTTTTTGTAAAAAGCAATTTATATATAGAATAAGTATAGAACTACGTCAACTATAGGTTGTATAAATATTTAACTTTTTAACTAAAACTAACTGAGTAAATTTTACATATGCGTATAAAAGAGCCCTGCCGCAGTTTTGAACTCTAATTATCTCTTTTTCCAAACAGAAGTGCCATCGGGTTTATCCTCTATTTCAATTTCCATATCGCTTAATTCTGTTCTGATTACATCTGCTAGTTGCCAGTCTTTTTGTTTTTTGGCGGTTAGGCGCTTTGCCAATAAATTTTCGATATATTTGGCTTGATCATCGTCTGTACCTTTGAACCATTCATGAACTGATTGGCCCATTAGGCCAAGAAAATTAGCGCACGCGAGTAGTTTAGAGGCTAGTGCTTTTTTTTGCTTGATATTCGCCTCTAGGTTGATTTGCTTTGCAAAGTCATTAGTGACCTTGATTGCATTACTGCTATTCATATCATCAAGCAGGCAGTTAAAAAACTCTTCTGGAATGTTGCCTACTTCTATATCATGCAAGTTTTCGATTGATCTATACCAATAGTCAATTATACTTTTTGCGTCTGAAATAGCTTTATCGCTATAATCAATTGGTTTTCTGTAATGGTTAGTTAGTAAAAATAACCTTGCAACATCACCTTTTATGCCCTTTTTCCGTAAGTCCTGAACTGTAGTAAAATTCCCTAAGGATTTGCTCATTTTTTCACGATTAACCGTCAAAAATCCATTATGCACCCATAATTTTGCAAATTTTGATCCAGGAAAAGCTGAGCAGCTTTGGGCTATCTCGTTAGTGTGATGTGGAAAAATTAGATCTGCTCCGCCTCCGTGAATGTCAAAGGTCTCACCCAGATATTTATAGCTCATAGCAGAACATTCTATATGCCAACCTGGCCTGCCCTCGCCAAATGGACTATTAAACCTTGCAGATTTATCGTCTTCTGGCTTTGAAGGTTTCCATAACACAAAATCTCCTGGATGTTTTTTGGCTTCGCTTGTTTCAATTCTAACTCCTTGGAACATGTCCTCAAAGGAGCGTCCGGAAAGTTTATTATAATCTTGAGCTTTGGTCACATCAAAGTAAACATGCCCGTCTGCCTTATAAGCTATATTTTGTGCAAGAAGTTTATTTATAATCTCAATCATCTCTTCCAGATGTTCTGTAGCTTTTGGCTCGATATTTGGCCTTCTGCAACCCAAATAGTCCATATCATCATGAAAGTAATTTGTAGTTTTTTTAGTCAATTCAGAAACGGAAATTTTCTCTTCAAGAGCCCTAACCATAATTTTATCATCAATATCAGTAATATTTCTTACGTATCTGACGTGATCATAACCATATAATTCAATTAATATTCGATATAGAAGATCATATACCACTACTGACCTTGCGTTTCCTATATGAGGGTGGTCGTAAACGGTCGGGCCACAAACATACATTTTGATTAACTTGTCATTTATAGGAGAAAAAAGCTCTTTTTTCCTGCTTAACGAATTATATAATGATAGCTTCATAATTTTTTGTAGTATAATTTTATAATTCTAGGAGTTTATATCATTTCCGCTAGAATAGTATAGGAAAAAATTGTAGTGTTATAAACAAGAATTAGGAATGATTAAAAGTAATGGCGCTATTAATTTATGAGCACAAAACTTAAGGAAAAAAAGCTTGATCAAATTGATCAAGATATTGCTATGCAAATGATTACCTTTAGCGTAGTGATAATTATTGTAATCCTTACTCTTGTTTCATTTATAAGAATATGTTCAAATAAAAAAGAACAAATATTAAAAGACATGAAGACAGAATCGCAATTACTTGAAACAGTAATTACCGATCACCTTAATTATTCTAGATATTTTATAAATATAATTGGTAGAAATATTCTAAGTGACCATAAAAATTTATTGCATATACATAAAACTCTGAGTGATGGCTTTACCTCACAAGATTTTAATATGATGTTTGGCTGGAGAAAATATAGCTGGGTTAACAAAAATTCTTATGAAGTAGTTTCTAGTACAAAGGGTATTATAGATAAGCCTCAATATGCCGAATATATGAGAAATTTGGATCGGAGAAACCAAATAGAATTTTATACAAAGATTTGTTCTAACAAGGGAAATAGCCTTAAAATTATTGATAATTTATTTAATCCAATTACCGAAAAATATCTAGGGTCAGTAGTACTTAGCTATGACATTAATACTATGGTACGAAGCCTTAACATGCGTAAAAAAAATAATAGCACGCATTTTATCATACTTGATCGCGACATGCGTGTTATCGCGCAATCTAGAGAAATTATAGGATCTAATGTTGATAATAGTAATGGGTTGGATTTTCATTTAAATAAACTGATAAATACATTACAAAGCCACGAAGATGGATTGCAAGAGATATCGTACCTTGATATGCTCAATGGGTTAAATTATTCTGTTAGCTTATTAAAAGATTTGCCATTCACTATGATAGTGAATATTGATAATGAAGTAATCAGACAAGACATCATTGATAGTATCACTAAAAAATTCATAGAAGTGTGTGTATTTGCTATTGTGTTCTTATTTATGGTGATTTCAATATATAAAAGAGAAACAATCCTCAGAGCAAAAGCTGAAAAGGCGACAGCGGTTGCTAATAGCTTGACTAAAGCAAAATCCGATTTTCTAGCATTCACTGCGCATGAAATCAGATCTCCTCTTAGTTTTATTTTAACTGGCTCAGAAATTATGAAAAAAGAGCTATGGGGAAAGCTTTCACCTAAATACAAAAAATACGCAGAAGGAATTCACAAGAATTCTAAGTTAATCCTGGACTTTATTAATGACATTCTTGACGAAAGTCAAATAGTTGAGGGCAAATTTAAGATTATAAATACTTTAACTGATATCCCAAAAGTCATAGATGAATCTATTAAGCTAGCTAATAACAAACATCATAATAAAAGTAGAATTAAGATTAAAAAAGAAATCGAAGAACCTCTACCACTATTAATATGTGATAAAAGAAGAATCCAGCAAGTGTTTGTCAATTTAATAAGTAATGCTATTAAATATTCCAAAGATGACACAACTATTACAATCATGGCAAAAGTTGTAAATGATAGAATGGAAATAAAAGTTATGGATCAAGGGATTGGCATGAAAGAAGAAGATATACCTATTGCACTTAGCGCTTATGGGACACTTCAAGGTATTGATTATCAGTCGACTGGTTCATACGGTCTAGGCCTTGCAATAGTTAAAATGCTTCTAGATTCTCATGATGCAACTCTTTCTCTTAGTAGCGTAGAAAAAAAAGGAACTACTGTTAAAATTATTTTCCCGAAATATAAATTAGTTTATAATGCTCATAATAGGAAAAATCCCCACAAAGAATTATAAATAATCGATGGAATCTAATAATAGTGAAGAATTTTTACAAAGAATAAAGAGGATTCCTCTATCTATACCGATTCTTTCATCACTGCTATGTATTTATGGGTTTATTTTATTGTACTCAGCTGCAAATGGCAGTATAGAGCCGTGGGCAAAAAAACAAATAATTGCATTTTGTATTTTTATGCCTATATCAGTGCTGATTGCATTAATTGATCTTAGAATTATCTATCAACTGCCATATTTACTTTATTTTATAACATTAATAATGCTTGTAATAGTAGAATTTACAGGCAAATCAGCTATGGGAGCCACGCGCTGGCTCAATCTAGGTATTATTACTATTCAGCCATCTGAACTAGTGAAGATATCCTTGGTGCTTATGCTTGCAAAGTATTTTCATGAAAGCACTAAATATAACCTTCCAGAGTATAATATTATTCTTCCAATTATTGCCAGCCTTATACCAATTGCTTTAGTAATAAAACAACCAGATCTTGGAACTGGGATTATTGCTCTAATAGTTATGGTTATAATTTTTTTTATCGCAGGAAAACCACTTTTTTATTTTGTTGTTTCTGGAATCTTAAGTTTGGCAGCTTTGCCCATTTTCTGGTATATGCTGCATGATTACCAGAAATCACGTGTTTTGACCTTTATAAACCCAGAAAGAGACCCGCTTGGAACAGGATACAATATTATCCAATCAAAAATAGCTATTGGTTCTGGTGGGTTATTTGGCAAAGGATTGTTTAGCGGAACTCAGGGGCATTTAAGCTTTTTACCCGAATACCAAACAGATTTTATTTTTGCATTCTTAACTGAAGAACTTGGCTTTATTGGAGGGATAATCCTAATTATTATGTATTCTATGTTAATAGCAAGTTGTCTATCAGTTGCTATGCATTGTAAATCAAAATTTGCCACCCTGGTTACCGTGGGTATTACTACCTTGTTTTTTGCGCATGTATTTATTAATATTGCAATGGTAATGGGTCTGCTACCGGTAGTAGGTGTCCCGCTGCCTTTATTATCGTATGGAAGAACCATGATGGGTTCAATGTTTATTGGGTTTGGTTTAATTATGAATATGTCAGTTAATAGGTATAATAATGTATAAACTGGCTATTAAATTCTTAGTATATTGCGTTTCTATTTTTTATATTGGGTTAATTTTTATAATGCCTTTTAATTGGCATCATATTGGATCAAACTCCGAAATTTTTCCGGCTTTTGATCTGATTATTATCTATTATATCAGTACATATAAAAGTATTCTTAAAGGAAAACAACACTAACCCACTTTAATATAATATAAAAATGTAAATATTTTATAAATTTAAAATATTAATTTTTTTTTATATAAAAGATTTATCATTT
>JANQTT010000125.1:5037-8926 GCA_030731565.1 Rickettsiaceae bacterium
CTATTATATCAGTACATATAAAAGTATAAAGAACTGGCATTTATTTTTATTAGGATTGTTAATTGATCAATTATACCAAATTCCAATTGGCACGAGTTCCATATCCTTAATAATAGCAAATCTATCACTTAACCAGAGCAGATCTAAATTTTTCCTAAAAGGCTATTATACAAATATCGGCATATTTTGCGTATATAGTATGCTTGTGATATCTCTCAGGTTCCTAATAGTAACAATTAAAAGCGCTCATTATATTCAAGGGATTAGTGTCTATTTTTATTATTTTACAACAATATTTTCCTATCCAATTATAAAAATGTTAATAAAAAAACCGATGCGCCTAATAAAAATCTATGCTTAATAAGAATATTTCCAATAAACAAATTATGACCCGCAGAACTTTTATAATTGGCGCGGGAAAAGCAAGTTTATTATTTTTACTTGCTGGTAGGATGTTTTATATGCAATTTATCAAAAAAGATGAATATAAAACTCTTTCTGATAATAATTGTATTAAAATGATAATAGTTCCTCCGACGCGTGGTGAGCTTTACGATGTTAATAATAAAGTGATTGCTAAAAACATAACTTGCTTCAGACTACTGCTTGATAAGAATGGTAATCCTAAATTTTCTTTAGAAGTAGATCTAATCGCTAAAATATTAGAACTTGATGATGAACAAACAAAAGAAATACAAGCGAGGGTAAAAAAGGGCGGAAGACGTATTCCCGCTATATTGCTAGATTGCCTTGAATGGAAAGATGTTGCAGTTATTGAAGAACGTAAAGCCGAACTAAAATCAGTGTTTATTGATACTGGTTTTAGTCGTCATTATAATTCTGGCAATTCAGCATCACATATAGTTGGGTACTTGGGAAGACCAATAAAAAAAGAAGGCGAAACATTAAAACTCATCGATGAAAGTTTTAGGGTTGGTATAAACGGTGTAGAAAGATACTATGAAGAGGGGTTGCGGGGTGAATTTGGCTTTAAGCGAATAGAAGTAAACGCAAGAGGAGTCTACATTAGAGAACTTGGAAAAAGTGCTAATATCCCAGGTAATGACATTAACCTAAATATCGATATAGAGCTACAGCAAAAAATTCACCAGTACCTGAATCCTCAAGGTTGTAGTGCAATCGTAATGGATTGTACAAACGGCAATATACTTGTATGTGCATCATCTCCTGGATTCGATCCAAATCAATTTAGTAAATTATCAGTCAAATATTGGAATAGTTTAATTAATAATCCATATAAGCCTTTAATTAATAAAACTGTAAACAGCCTGTATCCTCCTGGCTCAATTTTTAAAATTATTACGATGATTGCAGCCCTAGAATCAGGAATTGATCCAAACGATAAGGTATATTGTTCTGGTGGTCCAGCTCTAGGAGGAAATAGATTTAGATGTGCAAGAAGAAGGGGTCATGGTAACCTGAATATGGTAGATGCAATGAAGCATTCATGTAATAGTTATATTTATGCAATTGCCAGCAAAACTGGAGCAGACAAAATCATAGAAATAGCAAGGCGCTTTGGTTTTGGCCAAATTACAGGAATTGACTTACCTGGTGAGAAAGCAGGTTTTGTACCAACAAAAAGTTGGAAAAAAAAGACATACGGTAGTAGATGGAGCCTTGGAGATACGCTCAATTTAGCTATAGGCCAAGGATTTTTATTATGTACTCCTATGCAACTTGCAAGGCTGGCCGCTGCTATTGCATCAGGAGGAAAACTCTTTACACCACGAATAGCTAAGGGTAAAGCTCAATATAAACAAATTAAGATAAAAGAAGAGCATTTAGATATTATAAAAACAGCTTTATATAATACTATGAATACACCGGGAGGTACGGGGTATTTCAGCCGCATTAACTATAAATCAATGAGACTAACTGGTAAAACTGGTACGGCTCAAGTTCAAGCAAAGAAAAATGTAAATGATGATTTAAGTAGGTCAGATATCGCTTGGGAAAGTCGCAACCACGCAATTTTCTCGGGATATGCCCCTTTTAATGATCCTAAATACGCAATTTCTGTTTATTATGATCATGGAGGAGGAGGAGGAAGAGCGGCTGCTCCAATAGCAAAAAAAATTGCCCTAGATGTGTTAGCAAAATATTTTTAAATTTCTTATCCGAAACGCTTCCCAGTAAAGATAGTTTTTTAACAATAAACTGGTATTAAATATAAAGTTGTATAAAGATTTGATTGAAAAACTTTAAAAAAATACATTATTATCAATTTATAAACGCGAGTTATGGATAAGTTATCATTTTTTAAGAGGCTAGATGAACTGTTGATATGAGTAAAGATACACAAAATGATGAAGAAGGAGCGCCCCCTCTTGGAGAGCCAGAATTAAATCAAACTTCAAGCAAAATTGCTGAAGGAACACCGCAAGAGAAAAAAAGTGATCTAAAAGATGACTTTTTAGAGGTGGTTGCACTAGAGAATGGTGGTGAAATTGAGAATATTGTTAAGTCAACAGAAAAATTAACTGAAGGAGCAGTTAAGCCTAAAGAGCCAAGTCCAGAGAAATTAGTACCAGATACTCCAGAAATATCATTAAAGTCAGTGCTAAAAAAAGCTGGTGTAGAAATGTCTAGTGAAGATTTAGGAACAGCACAAGAGATGATTCAGACTGTAAAAATGATAGATGCTAGGCCTGATAGGGCGTCTAAAACTGGTAGTAAATTGTTGGGAATAAACAGGCTTATAGATAATTATCCTGGATTGGCGCCTTATGCTGATGAATTTAGTCAAGTTTTTGAAAACGCTGCAAAAAAACCTGAAACCATAAAATTCATGCAGGAGAATTACTTGAATTCAGTCAGGGGAAAGTTTGGTTCAGCAAAAGCTGAAGAACCAAAAGTTGAGGTTGAAAAAAATAGTTCCCAATCTGAATCTCCAGATGAAAAGCCTCTTAACCAGTCTTCGTCTAAAACTGCAGAAGAGCAAGAAGAACAGGAGAAAAAGCAAGAACAAGAAGAAGAAGAGAAAAAAAAGCAAGAACAAGAAGAAGAGCAGAAAAAAAATCAAGAACAGGAAGCAGAAGATAGTGTAATATTTTCTCCTAGTCGTAAAAGCAAAGGTAGAAGTAAAGGGAATGTTGCTGAGAATATTGACACAAGCGACGTGATTGATCCAATTACACAAGCCATTCGTGATGAAGTTCTTTATAAGCAACAATTATTACTTCAGCAAGAAATTGCCAAAAACATGGAAGGTCAAGAAAAAGAGGATTTTCTAGATCAAGACCTAACAGCAATTCGTGCTTTCCTGCAAACACCCGAAGGAAAGCAAGCGGTTGATGACGTAATGAAAAATCCTCAATTGCGCAAAGAGATGCATGCAATTGAGCGCGATGGTTACAAAACAGTACACAGCAAATTTAGCGAAAGCTTTCGTGATGTTGATTGGGGCAAAATAAATGAAGATAAGGTTCGTACAACAGATGTTAAGGATGCAGATGGTAATCCTGTTTGTACACTTAAAGAGACAACTGTCGATACTAAGCCTCAATCAATAACACTTGCAGATGGTACTACGCAAACAATAAATAAATACAGGCAAATTGATTTTCCAATAGAGCTTGAAACCGGTAACGGCCCCATGCATGTTTCCATGGCGGTTAGAGACGCAAATGGCAAACCCATTTCTGCAAAAGAAGCCGTGTATTTCACAGCACACTATGATGATAATGGAAAATTAACAGAAGTCAGCTCGCCGACGCCTGTTCATTTTGCTGGAGATGGTCCCGATGCAATTGGCTATATTGAGGTAGACGGAAAGGTATTTACTTTGCCAGTTACAAAGGAAAAATATCAAGATATGATGAAAGAAGTAGCAATAAATAATGGGCTTGAAACTGATATAAGCCAA
>JANQTT010000126.1 GCA_030731565.1 Rickettsiaceae bacterium
AACAAAGCCAAACAAGTTCAGGACGACGGTTTCTATACCTATATTTATTTAATAATGCCATATTCCATAGTGTTAATTTAACTATAATGGATACACTAATGAATTATTATATATAATGCAGCATTTCCTCGACGAACGTTAAGTAAAATTCCATCCTTTTTTATTGTTACAGATTTTTTTAACTCAGCAATACTCGTAACTTTTTGTTTATTTACCGAAACAATAATGTCTTCTTCTCTTAGTCCAGATGACCAGGCTTGGCTTCCTGGTACGACTTTCGTTACTAAAACTCCTTGTACTTTTTCATATAATGGGTGCGCGCTAGTCATATCAGAAAAACTAGCACCGCTTAGTAAATCTATATTAAGTGAGTCTGAGCTTGCGGTTTCTTTAATTTGAGGCCCTATAATAACTTTTGTTGTTTTTAAATCTTTGCCTCGAAAGAAATCAACTTTAACTTTTGTGTTTATAGCTTGCTTTCCTATAATGTTTCTGACATCAGAAATATTGTTTACAACCTTATCATTAACTTTAGTAATTACATCGCCTTCCATTAAGCCAGCTTTTTCAGCGGGGCTATTCTTGTTTACTTTTGATATAATTGCCCCATTATTAATAGTAAGGTCAAAAGCTTTTGCAAGTTCAGGGGTTATATTTTGCGTATAAATACCAATTTGTCCCCGTTTGACTTCGCCATATTTAACTAAGTTCTGAGTTACCATTTGCACTATGTTTGAGGGAATAGCAAAACCAATTCCAATATTACCCATGCCACCTGTAGAAAGGATGATAGTATTAATACCAACTAATTCACCTTTAAGGTTAATTAGTGCACCTCCGGAATTTCCAGGGTTAATTGACGCATCAGTTTGGATAAAGTCTTCATAACCTTCTATACCAAGCCCGCTACGGCTTAGGCCGCTGACTATACCAGAAGTAACAGTATGACTTAAACTAAAGGGGTGTCCTATTGCGATAACAAAATCGCCCACTTCCAGATTATCTGAATTACTAATAGGTAGTGATACAATATTTTTCGCATCAATTTTTAGCAGCGCTAAGTCGGTAGCATCGTCTGTTCCTAGGATTTTAGCCTTGAACTGTCGGTTATCCCGAAGAGTGACGAATACTTCTTTAGCGTTTTTGATAACATGATGATTAGTGATGATATGTCCTTCCTAGGAATCAATAATAACTCCAGATCCAATACTTTGTTGTCTGTTATATTGATCTTTCTCTTCATATTCGAATTGTTTGAACTGATGAAAATCTTTAAAAAATTTGTTAAAAAATGGATCTTCAAATAGAGGATTCATCACCTCCCTTTTTTTAGGGATGATTGAAATGTTAACAATCGCTGGTGTGGCGTTTTTTATGATTGGTGCCAATGTTGGAATTTTTTCAGAACTGCCAAACTGTGGTATAGCGCCATATGTAGGATTAGTAAAAAATAAAAGTAAAATTAAAATAGAATTGATTTTAAAAATTTTTTTCATAATTCATGCCCTCTAACATTCGTTAATCCTTACTTTTACATATAAGATATTTTGTAGAAATTTTCAAGTAATGATAATAACACAATATTAACAGTAGATATGTATTAGATTTTTGAGGCAATATTTGGTAATTAGCTTGCAAACTTTGTGTGTAATGATTAGTTTTATATGTGTAGCAATAAATTTTATATAGAGGAAAAATGTTAAATATCTCTTTCGAAGAAAAAGATCTTTTTATCAATGGTGCAATAGCTGTGCTTGTTAACGATCAGTTAAAAATTGATAAAGAGCTGATGGCGATAGATCAAAAATTTCATGGCCTTATATCTAAAACTATCCAAAACGAAAATAAGTTCAAAGGCAAATTTGGCCAGATAGCGGCACTTGCGACAACTGACAAAGAGGGAAACGCAAAAACAATTATAATTGTAGGAATAGGCGATGAGGCAAAAATAAAAGAGTTTCAGTTAGAAGAGCTTGGCGGTAAAATTTATTTAAATACAAAGGCAGCTAAGGCAAAAAATGTTGGTATCGAAATTAGTGGTAGAGTAGGCAAGTTTGCGGCTGAAAAGGTTGCCGCATATCTAGGAAGCGGAGCACTGCTTGCTTCTTACAAATTTGATAAATACAAAACAAAGTTAAAAGAAGAGCAAAAATTTGACGTTGATACATTTAACGTAATACTTGAAAATGATGAAGCCGCGTATAAAGTTTTTCAAGAAAAGAAAGCTATTGCTATGGGAGTATATTTTGCTCGTGATTTAGTTAGTGAGGCTCCAAACGTTTTGTATCCGGAAAGCTATGCTGAACAAATAGTTGAAAAGTTAGAGCCTCTTGGTGTTGACGTTGAAGTGCTTGACGAAAGAGAAATGCGTGCATTAGGTATGGGAGCATTGCTCGGCGTTGGCCAAGGATCGGCGCGCGAGTCAAAACTTGTGGTAATGAAGTACAGCGGTGGAGACGATAAGCAAAAGCCGGTTTGTTTTGTTGGAAAAGGCGTTACCTTTGATACTGGCGGCATATCAATAAAACCGGCTGCTGGTATGGATGCTATGAAATATGATATGGGCGGATCAGCGGCCGTTGTTGGTGCGATAAAAGCTCTAGCTCTTCGCAGTGCAAAAGTTAATGCTGTAGGCGTTGTTGGACTAGTGGAAAATATGCCAGGTGCAAATGCTCAAAGACCTGGTGATGTAGTAAAAACTATGTCAGGGCAAACAGTCGAGGTCCTAAATACTGATGCTGAAGGAAGACTGGTATTATGCGATTGTATGACTTATTTGCAGAAAAATTTTGATCCTGAATGTATAGTAGACCTAGCAACGCTAACTGGCGCGATAGTGATTTCATTAGCTAGCACTTACGCAGGATGTTTTGCTAACGATGATAAGCTGGCCGATAGTCTAATCAAGGCATCACATGAAACAAATGAAAAACTATGGAGAATGCCGCTTCACAAAGATTACGATGCTATGCTAAAATCGCCAATTGCTGATATCGCTAATATAGGTAATGAGAAGGGAGCGGCCGGAAGTTCAACAGCAGCGCACTTTATCGGGAGATTTATCGAAAAAGGTGTAAAATGGGCTCATCTAGATATAGCTGGCGTAGCTTGGGAAAGACAGGGGAAGAGCTCTATTTGTCCTAAAGGCGCTGTTGGTTTTGGAGTCAGGCTATTGAATCAATTTGTACAGGATAATTATGAGCCAAAGTAAGCAGTTAAAGATTTTTGTTGTTGGTAATGAAAAAGGAGGTGCTGGAAAAACAACGTGTTCTATGCATCTAATTATAGGATTGCTTGATAAAGGATATAAAATTGCTAGTATTGATACTGATTCAAGGCAACATTCGCTTACTACCTATATAAATAATAGAGAGGCTTATAATCAAAAAAACCCTGAAAATAAAGTGGATATGCCAATGCATTTCCACTTAAAAGAAGTGATAAATGATTCGGTCCAGGAAAAAGAAAGGCAAGAAAAAGAACAGTTTGAAGAAGTATTTGATTTAGCTAAGAGTAATGCTGATTTTATAGTTATTGATACTCCGGGAAGTTATACCAATTTATCTAGAATTGCGCATTCGTATGCTGATACTGTAATCACGCCAATCAATGATAGTTTTGTTGACCTTGATGTGATGGCGAAGATTGACAGTGAAACTTTAGATACTTCTTCGCCTTCAATATATAGCCAGATGTTATGGGAACAAAAGATGGAGAGGGCTTCTAGGGATAGGGGTTCGATAGACTGGATAGTGATTAGGAACCGCCTTGGCAATCTTGATGCACAAAATAAAAGAAATGTTGAAGAGGCTTTAAAAAAACTATCGAAACGTATTTCATTTAGGATAGCTCCAGGATTTAGCGAGAGGGTAATTTTTAGAGAATTGTTTCCGTATGGTCTAACATTGCTCGATCTGAAAAAAGCAAATTTTGCTAAGTCATTTAGTATGTCGCATGTAGCAGCGCGTCAAGAACTGAGGACTTTTCTTGATAATATTGGAGTCTGAAGTTTAATATTCTTTGGGTTGTATAATAATGATTTTATATATTACTATAATTTTTTCCGTAATTTCTTTTGTTTCCTTAGCTTTGTCTTTGTATAGCAACGTTAAGTTAAAGCTTGAATCAAAGTTTTTAAATGAAGCTATTCAAGACTATAAAGAGCAAAATTCTTCTCTTAAAGAAGAAAAATTTGAATTTATACAAAAAATTGAGCGTCTTTCGGGAAAATTAAACTATCAAGAGCAAATTATTGATGATTTTGTAAAGTTAAGAGAAGAATCAAAAGAATCTACTAAGGCTGTATTATTTGATCTAGGAAATAAGCTTTCTAAGCAATTAATTGAAATTCATAAAAAAGAAAATAGAGAGAGCAGAGAGAATTCAGAAAAAAACATTCAAGAAACAGCTAAGAAATTTAACTCTGAGTTTGAAAGGATAGTAGGTATGGTTGGCTCTTTGAGCAAAGAAGTAGAGCAGTCTAAGGATATAGTTGACGTAATTAAAAATTCATTGTTATCACCCTCAGGCGCAGGCCTATTGGCCGAAATAACGCTGGAAAATATAATGAAATCTTCGGGCTTAAGGTTAAACATTGATTACCGGATGCAGTATAGTGTAAATGATGAAAATCAAGACACTTTAAGGCCAGACTCAATTGTATTTTTGCCAGCTGATAAGGTAATGATTATTGATGCAAAGGCATCAAAATTTTTAGTAGAAGAATCAGACCCCAAAGCTCTTGCTAAAACAATGAATACGCACCTGCGTTCACTTAGTGGAAAAGCTTATGCAGATGCTGTAAGAAAGAACTTAGCAACTAAAGGCAATAATATTAGTAATATTGTAACGCTTATGTTTCTTCCGACAGAACACGCGGTTGAAAAATTACTTGATGCTGATAGTGAGTTTATGAATAAAGCTTGGAAATATAATATTTTTCCAGTCGGGCCAGCTGGGCTTATGAACATGCTATCATTTGCAAAATTCCAAATTTCCGAGCAAATGATGATGCATAATCACCAGAAAATTATCGAAGAAGTGCAAAAATTAATAGCCTCTATTGGATCAATGGCAGAGCACTCAACAAGGCTTGGGACTAGTATTTCAAGCGTTGCTAATCATTATGACAAATTTGCAGCGTCTTTTAATAGAAATTTTTTGTCTAAAGCGCGCAATATTAGCAAGATGGGAATAGAAGGAGGTCTAAAAAAAGACCAAGCAACCTTACAACGTTTTCAAGTTATTGCATCAAATTCTGAATTAATTGAAGTAGAAGCCGAAGAAGAGTTCAAAAAATTAGAAGAAGACAAGGAGGATTAATTATCCTATTCCTATAGTAAATTATATTGAATTATGGGTGTTTTATAAAAATCAAATCATCCTGCAACGATTTTATTTCGGCCAGTTTCTTTTGCTTGATATAAGGCTTTATCTGCCCTAGATATAAAGTCTTCAATAGTTTCGTTCTTATTATATTCTGCAATTCCAATTGAAGTTGTTTTTTTTAATGGCTCTTCCTGATCCGGAATAAAGAAGTCAGTGTCCTCAATTTTTGCCCTTACTTTTTCAGCGATTTTTGATCCCGTCTCAAGATTTATATTATTTAGAAGTACAGCAAATTCTTCCCCGCCGTACCTTGAAATCAGATCAGTCACTCTAAATGAAGATTTTAAGGTGCACGATAGAGTTTTAAGTACAGCATCTCCAGCTTGATGGCCATATGTGTCATTTACTTCTTTAAAATGATCCATATCAAACATCATCATGCACATTTTTTGGTTTGTCTCGATAGATTTTTGAACCATTTGTTTAATGTGAATGTCAAAATATCTTCTATTAAATAAACCGGTTAGGCCATCTTTTGTAGATAAATCAACGCTTTCTTCGAGCTCGGTGCGCAAATCATCTTGATATTGTTTCTTTCTTAGTTGTGTTTTTACCCTTGCTTGTAGTTCACTTTTGTCAACTGGGTAAATAAAATAGTCATTAATGCCAATCTCCATACCTTTCATTACCATTGGTATGTTTTCTTCTTCGGCAAGAAGCATTAAAGAAGCGTTTTTGAAATTTGGTTTAGATCTAAGTGTTACTCCAATTCTTAAAGGGTCATCAATATCCATTTGGCAACTTATTATAACTAAGTCAGGAGAAAAAGAAGCGTATGTATCTATTTCATCGGGCGCTGTTAATCCATAGATTTGTTCGGTAATATTTGTCAGGTGAGATTTAAGGTTTTTTGCCTGAATTATATCATCATCTAAGATAAGTATTTTGCAATCAGTAAAGGTGTTTTTAGGTTCAATGACATTTCCTCCAAGCTCAGCTGAAGTTTTGTTCCTTAGCTTTAATTCATCGATAACCGTTTTCATTCTAGTTAAGGATTTTACACGAGCAAACAGCGCAGTATCGTTGATAGGTTTTGTTAGAAATTCATCAGCTCCAGATTCTAAGCCTTTAACTCTATCGGCAATATCAGATAAGGCGGTGACCATTACTACCGGTATATGGGTAGTTTCCGGGTTAGATTTAATTTTTTTGCAAGCCTCAAATCCGTCCATTTCTGGCATCATTACATCAAGTAAAACTAGATCAATTTTGTTCGCTTCAAGAGCTTCCAATGCTTTAAGACCATTGCTTGCGGTAATTACTGTATAGTATTCGCTTAAAAGTTTTGCTTCTAAAAGCTTAACATTTTGTTCAAGGTCGTCTACTACAAGGATTGTTGCTGTCATTCTTGTTCCTTAGTGTAAGGTGGTTTTACAAACTGGTTAACTGCTTTAAAAAAAACGTCTATAGAAACTGGTTTAGATATATACATATCGCATCCAGATTTTGAAATTTTTGCTTCATCATTTTTCATTGCAAATGCAGTAATCGCAATAATTGGTATATGTTTAGTCGCATGGTTTTGTTTTAATTCTTTTATAAGGTCCATGCCAGAAATTCCATTTAGCTGAATATCCATGAGAATAAGATCAGGTTTTTCTTCGATAGTGATTTTCACTATATTGAGTCCGTCTTTTGAGATAGCAATATCATATTTCTGGATCGTTAATAGATCATAAAATAATTTTAAGTTTAATTCGTTATCTTCGACTATTAGGACTTTGCCCATGAAAAACAAAATATATATATTTAGGTTATTAAATAGCGACCATAATAAGATTATATCATAAATACAGTCTATGCAAGGCGGCGATCGAATAGTTTTTCAATATGTTAATAATTGATGTAAATAATGTTACAGTATTTAGATGCTGCTGATTTGAGTTTCTTGCCAAACGCCTTTGAGATTTTTGATAAAATAACTTGTTTCAAGTACACGAATTGCACTTGTATCTATGATGCTTTTTATTTCTGGGGTTTGAATGATATTAGTTTCGTCAAGTATAAAGATAATTTTTGTTATTTGATTTAGTTTGATCCGGCTATTTTCTGCTATAGAGTCTAAAATGGTCTGTCTTCCTGGGTTTACAAAGATAATAATTTCAGAATTATTTAGATTTTCAGGCTTTGTCGTTATTAAAATAGATTGATCATCTGGATGCGGATCGTTTATTGTTGCATGAGGAATAAAATGTTCTTTAGAGTAAGTCCATAATGACTTATCAATGCTGTTTGCATAATCTTCGTTTTCTGTGATAACAAGTGTATTTGAATTACTATAGTAACATTTCTCAGATATTTTGCAGAAAGTTTTAGCAATATCTTCCAGTTGTGTTTTGTAAAAATTTATTTTTGTCATGGTTTGTACTATATTGATCTGATTATGTGGGTGTATGCTTGCATATATTTACTTGTGAAAGTATAATAATCTTTTATCAAAACTCTCAACCCAATTTGGTTTTTTAGAGCAAATTATGAGTAATATAACATGTTAAGGTGTACGTACATAGTCCTTATTCACAATGATGAGGATAATATTCTGGATTTAGTAAATTCTTTAAAAAAAGTTGATGGGAATTTTCGGAAGGAATATATTTTTGTTGATGACGGAAGTACGGATGAGTCGCTCAGTATATTAAAATTGGCTGTAAATGACCTGCCAAGGACTACTATAATTACTCAAAGCAACCAAGGTCCAGCTGTTAGTATTAATAAAGCTTCTAACCTTGCGACCGGTGACTATATTCATTTTGTTGAAGGTTGTGAAGTGCTGCATCCAGAATCAACCTCAATATTGCTAGAATCATGCTTAAATTTGGGAACGCAAGTTGCTCTAGGTAAGGTGGTTTCGCATTCTTTTAATGAGGAAAAGATCAAAGAAAAAGGGCAGCTAATAGAAAAACCTGTTGAAAGTATTTTATTAGGGAAATCTCCAGATATTTGTAGAGTCGGAAAATCTGGAACATTAGTTAGTCGTGATTTGCTAGAAAAAGTAGGAAAAGCTGACAATAGTGTATATTCACATAATATGTCTCTATCTCTACGTTGTGCAAAAAATAGCAAGTTTTCTTATATTCCAGCAGAGATATCATATATAGCAAATGCAAGGCCTCTTGAAGATAAACAATTTGTTGCTTATAACAATTTAAAATCTATTTATAATTTTGCCAACGCTAATGAAGAATTTTTTTCAAAATTGATTCCTCAGCTTTTAAAATCTCTAAGCCATCAGATG
>JANQTT010000127.1:0-8224 GCA_030731565.1 Rickettsiaceae bacterium
GAAGTAAAAAATATTTGCTAAAAGTTACAAAAACGGCTATTTGTTAATAATTATATCTTGTTGTTGTAATGAATATCAGGAGGGTAACTAAAATTAACAAATAAAGAATATTTTTTATGAGTAAAGATTTTTGTTTTAATAATACTATTCATACTACTTTTAATAATAGTTTATTAAAAGATGGAGCAACTGGTGCAACAACAATTAATACTATGATACCATGCACGAATCCTAACAATACAATTACCATACAACCAATTAATATTAGTATTTCTCATACAGGAAATACCGGAAATCCATTTGTTAATTGGACAGGTGGCGCTAGTAATTTTAGTGGAAGTACTGGAAGTGCTTCTAGTAGCTCTTATGTTCCAAATATTCCTATTCCTCCTACTATACATACTTCGTCTATTAATAGCGGGGGAAGCTATTCTACTTCAAGTAGTCACGAAGCGGCTGTTATTCAAACTAGGAATTCTAATCTAATGAAAGGTTTTACAGGTCAAGTTTTAGGTGGAGCGAGTCACGAAAAAAGACACTGTAGAGATTATGAAAATGTGCCTACTGTAAATAAAGAAATGCATGCTGCGGTAAGTAAGATTGATCGTGAAAATAATGGTAGTGCGGTTAATTTTATACTGTTTCATAACCATTACTTAAACGATGATGATATGTACTGGCTTAGTTCTATGTTTAACTCTCACCCTAATTTAGCAGTAAACACGGTAGATTTAAGTAATAACTGCCTTACACTTGCAAGAGACCCTAATTTAACGTATCAGGATTTACCTTTCTTTAGTTTCAATTCACCATATAATACCCCTAGAAATATAGTAAGATTAGACTTGAGCAATAATCAAATAGGGTACCAAGGAGCTAAAGTTATCGCCGATGGGCTGGCTAATGGGGTGTTTCCTATTACTAAATATATTAATCTCTCAGGAAACAAAATTAGTGATACCGGTAAAGGTCTTATAGCTAATGCTATGCACAAAATGAATCAAGGTCTTGTTGTAACATTTGAAACAATACAAAATGCTTCTAAAGAAACTTTTAAAATAGCTATTAAAGCTATGTTATCTATAGCTAAGAATAATGGCATTAGTACAAAAGAAATCATTACTACAGAAGAAACTATAGAATATTGTAAAAAAGGTTTTCCAAATTTTACTAAAAATATTGGAATAGGTGTTGCTAAATGTTCTAATTCTTTAGTTAAATATACAAAGCCTCATGAAATAACTTTACAGGATATTGGTATAGATATATTCACTCTTTTAATACCACAATCAAAACCATTGATGGATTCCATTTGTTATACTGAAAAAATTGTTTTTAGTGTGGTTGATGAATATTTTGCCAACTGCCTTGCTGGTTTAGATAGTAATTTGAATAACTAGATAAGTGAAATTTATATATGTTTAATTTATTTCTAAAATGTTATACACAAAAATATTTCGACTTTCGCAATAGGGCAAACAGGTTGGAATATATATCTTTTATTTTATTTTATAGTTTACTCTGTTTACTAATTAATTTATTAAGTATCATATTTCAAATAAACTATACTTATACAAGTGTACTAATATTAGCAATACAATTATTTTCTTTATCACCCCAAATAGCGCTTACAGCTCGTAGATTACACGATTTCGGATATTCTGGTTTTTTTCAATTAATATTAGTACCTATCTGGTTTTTTATAAAATATTATAATTATAATAATGCTATTATTATAATTGGTATATCATTTGGAGTGATGTTGGTGTTTTTCAAAGGCACTACCGGCCCAAACAAGTATGGTCCGCCTCCTGAGTATTAAACAAACTACTGAAAAAGACTTAACCGATGTATAATAGAGCTATGGATAAATTATACAAAACGCATAACCTTAATCGTGTCCTTAGTTATTTTTTGCTTAGCTATTTTAGGAAGCATTAAGTACATCGAGCCGGTAAAAAACCAAATAAAATCAATTATAAATAATTTCAAACCCACCCTAAGAGTCGCTGCTATAGGCAGACACGGTCAATGGCTTCCTGGTAATATACAAAAAATTCTAGAAACAAAATATAACGTTGTTTATGTTGGTCTTGATGATAATAAATATGATCTATTATTTGTTTCAGACCTGTTTACCGATGAAAATTTTAGTGATAAAGAAGCTATAAAAATATACTGGACTAGTGAAGCATATATTCCCAATTTAGATCATTATGATCTTGTAATCGGCTTCAATCATATTGATTCTCCAAAATTTATCAGATTGCCTTACTATTATACTGCATATAGGAACGAGATAATAGCAGACAAGCTTTCGCGGCCTGGTCAAAATCAAGGCGAGTGTAACCCTAATAAGCCGCTGTTTGCATGCTTTTTGGTCTCTAACGGTTCGACTGATTATATAGCCGAGAATGGAAGCATTGCAACGGGAATACGTATACGTGACAATATATTTCATGAATTATCTAAGTATAAATGGGTAGCAAGCGGAGGAAAGCATTTAAACAATATAGGTCGGGTTATACCGAGAGGCGATAAAGAAAGCCGAGAATGGCTTGGACAGTGCAAGTTTGTGATTGCTTATGAGAATCAGCTTTATGACGGATACATAACGGAAAAAGTATTTCAGGCGTATTTCTCAGGTGCTGTTCCGATATATTGGGGAGATAAAAGGGCTGTTTCAGATATAAATAAAGGTGCAATAATTTATGCAAATGATTATATAGCAACGGATGATCTTATTAACTACATTAAAAAAGTTGATAAGGATGATGATCTATATTGCAAAATTTGGAATCAAGCATTAGTTACTAACCAGGAGTTAAATTATGATACGGTGTATGATAGGGTAGCAAAAAAGCTTTATAAATTAATTGATAGCAAACTACATCAACAAAAAAAATAACACAACCAATTCTAGCTAATTAGATTAGTCTTATCATCTGACCATTCTTTAGAACCTGAATATTGAACCAACTTAATTTAAGCATAAGCAAATTTTAAAATATCCTCGTGATATCACTAGATACATATTGAGGTTAGACTCAAGTGAAAATAGCATAGATAGATGAAGTAGCAGAAATTATTGCCAATGGACTCTCTATTTGTTTCTTTTAGTACCCAGTCTTGACAATTAATTGTATAATTATACGTTTTTGCTATCTCAGCTCTTTTCCAGTAGGTATGTTGCTGGCATAATGGAACTATTGCAAGATGGCTCTTTTTAGCTAATCTCTTCGTCATGTCCGTTCTCAAATCTTCACGTACCTTTATTACGCTGCGATTTTGTGAGCGAGCATTCCTAGGGCTATAAAAAAATAGCTCATCTTGCAAAAGTTCCATAATAAATTTATTGTTTAGGTTGTAAATAGTCTAAATTGGTTTTTATAAAAGGTTTTACGGTGTTAACGATTAAAAAGTCCGATAGCAAATTATTTAATAGTACTTCTGAAGATTTTATACCAATAGCTTGTCATTACGATGAAAATACAATGCTAACAAAAAATGGTGAATTGCTTCAAACTATTGAAATTAATGGAATACATTCAGAAAAGATAAGTAAAGATTTATTTAACCTAAGAACTATAGTCAGAAAGTCAATCGCGGAGAGTACGGATTGCACAAAATTTGCTTTTTGGGTGCATACAATTCGCAGAAAAGCTGACTTTGATGATCCAACAGAATATCCGGGTTTTTTAACTGCAAATGTGCATGATATTTGGCGTCGTAAGAACTATTGGCACGATAAGTTTGTTAATCGGCTATACATTACAATAGTTCATAGCGCCCCTGAATTAAAATTAAAAAGCTTTAATTCTATGATAAATTCGTTATCTCCAAAAACCATCGCAGCATTTGAAGAAAGTTTTTTTAGTTCAGCGGTAAAAAAGCTTACACGAACAGTTGACGAGATACTAGTGGGCTTAAGCTCATTCGGAGCAGAAAAATTGGGCATTAGGTTTGAAGGTGAAGAATGTTTCTCTGATCTAATGTTCCTTTACAGGCGCATTATGCAACTAAACGAAGAAGATTGCCCGGTACCAATTTCCGATGTTTCTAAGGCGCTAGCCTCTCATGATTACACAGTTGGTAGTGATAAACTTGAAGTTATAGGAGAATATGGCAAAAAATTCGCCGCTATGATGTCAATTAAAGAATATCAAGAAGTATCTGCCGAGGCGCTTGATAGGTTTCTACAAACTCCCGTTGAGATGGTCGCAACAGAAGTTTTTTATTTTGTTAATAAAAAAGATGTAGCGCCAAAATTTGAAGATCAACACTATATTTTGGGGGTCAGCGGGGATGAACAGTTAAAGAAGATGAAAGGCTTGGATAAAATTATTGATGAGGAGGATAATGGAGCGCGCTTTTGCCATCAACAAATTTCTTTTATGGTGATAGGTGAAGATCTTAAAGCTCTCGATAATCAAGTGAACCAGGCTTCGGAAGCTTTATCTAAAATTGGAATTGTACACGTTCGTGAAGACATTAACCTAGAAAAAACATTCTGGGCGCAATTGCCAGCGAATTTCTCATTTTTGTCCCGGATGAAGCCTACAATACTTGATAATATAGCAGCCCTTGCATCGCTACATAATTTTCCAACTGGTCTTCAGTATAATCCATGGGGTAGGGCAATAACACTTCTACGTACCGAAAAAGGCACGCCGTATTTTATGAATTTTCATGATGAAAACGCAAAAACAACAACCTGTATTTTTGGCGAGGCAAAGGCCGGTAAGACTACGTTACTAAATTTTTTACTATCTGAAACTGATAAATTCTACCCCACCACAGTTTATATAACGGATGATATGGATTCTGGGATTTATATTAAGGCTCGCGCAGGAAGGTGGCTTCAAAGAGAGCAAAATATTATCAATCCACTTTTATGTGAAGATACGAAAAAAAATAGGAAATTTGTATTTGAGTTCTTTAAAATTATAGCAAAGCATTATTTTGACCCACTAGAAGAGGCTGAATTAAGTCTGCTTAAATCGCTTAGCGAAAAAGTATTCGAGTTGCCGATGGAAAATAGAAGTTTAGCATTAGTTTTTTCTTCAGTTACAGAAAGTGATAAAGGCGGGAAAGGGCTTATAAACAGAATCAAGGATTTTATTGAAGACGGCTTATATTATGGCGTCTTTGAAGGAGCTGATCCTATGATTATTAATGGAGGTGATATAATCGCTTTTAATTTACAGGCGTTTGATGATGCTAATTTTACTAAAAAGAATTATCCAAAAGAAAAAAAGCTAATAGAGCAGTTCGAATATGATCTAAATTCAATGGGGGCAGTAAAAGCAGGTATTGTGTTTGCTATACAGAGTTTGATGCAAGGTTTAGGGGATGGCCCAAAATTTTTTGTAATTGACAATATAGACCAGCTTATAAATTTTAATTATTACGGATCTTTATTTGAAGAATTCTCAGATAATATGAATGCGAATAATGGTGTCTTTGTATCAACAGTTAATGTTGATTCATTAGTAAAACTTAATGAGGCTAAAGTACCTATGGAATGGCTTGATAAAGTTAGTACAAAATTTATCCTTCCTTCGGAAATATCTGTAAAAGGGTATGATAAAGCTATTGGCCTTGATACTAATGAACTTCATAAGCTAGCTGGCTTAACGGTTACCTCAAGGATGTTTTTAATTAAACAGGATGGCAAATCTATTGCATCAGAACTTAGTATTGGGGGACTTCCAGGATTCACTAGGCTATTTTGTTCTGGTAAAGCGGAGCGCGAAATATATTTAGAAATAATAAAAGAATATGGTCATGAAAAGCCAGAAAATTGGGTGCAACAATTATATGAAGAATTTGAAAATATCAGATAATATAGATAATATAGGTACTGAACTCAAATATTACTATTTTGTTCTTTGCTCATCTATTGTATATAGGTTTTGTTTTTCGTGTCTTGTGCTACTTAAGCTAAGGAATGTTGTAACTTTGAGGGTAAGCTGATGGTGAGGAAAGTTATAATATTAATAATGTTAATTACTTATAGCCCATTTGCCATGGCTGGTTTTTGGAGTGCGCTGGGCGCATGCTTTACTGACCCTTGCAATTGCGGGCTTGATCCAAAACACAGATATGAATATCATAATGGATCGTTGAAAAGAAGTGTTAAAAAGAATTATATATGCCCTCCGTGGAATAAAAATGGAGGTCGTCATAGCAATACATGTCTTATTATAAAACATTATCCTGATACACCAACAGGTTATTACGAAAATTTATGTGCTGAAGAGGCTCCAGACAGCACTTATTTTACTCCTAGAATTAGGGTGCGAGGACAGCAATGTAATGTTGCTGCGTGTTGGACTACTGATAATACACTAGACTGGGATGGCGATTGCGTTACGCTAGCAAGTGGATATGGCGCGTTTCCATTGCATCGAATGTGTGCTAGGATCGCTCTTCCCAAAGATGACTTAAGAGGGTTTGCACAAGATCCTGGCTATACGAATGGTTTACATTTAAATTCTCAAGGAGCAGAGGAGTCAGATGAGGTGATTATAGGGAGCGACGGAAATCCAGTTACATTTGAATCTCCTAAGTTATGTTTATATAGAGATCCCGCTTTTTTGAGTGTGAAAGAAGGCTTAAGTATTGACTTTATGGATCTGGATCCGAATAATCAACCCATGCACAAGACAGATAAAGTCCATCCTGTTGTAGAGGTTATAATATTTTTCTTAAGTATTATTACAGAAACAGGTGGTTCTTTAGCTGATATGATTGGTAGTTTGTTTGGTTTGCTTGATAATGGGGAAGAAGGCGAAACTACTTTTGGTTCCGTGATGAAAAATATATTCTTGGGTGTTGGAAAAGTAATTAGTTGGGTTGGTGACAAAATAAAAGGATTTTTAGAAGAAATAGGGCAAATTAATCGCGCAGTGGACAACAAAAAATATGGTTGTGTTAATCTGCCTATGGGGCCTTATCCTCCACCATTTTGTGAGAAAGTCGCGCCATTTTTTCAAATTGCAGAAGTGCAGGATATCTGCGTGACTGGTAGTGATGGTGCCCCGGTTTTATCTGTAGCAAATGCTGAGTGTCATGTATCAAAATTACAAAATAATTATATCAGGAATTCTATTAGAGTTGGTTATGAAAATTTAGTTCCGTTATGTAAAAACGGGGAAAATCCAAATAGTACTGATAAATGCGTAGAAATCGAAAATCTAGGTGCATTTGCTTCTTCAAAAGGTATGCATGCATCGACTGCAAGACGTGATATCATTAAACATTGTAGTGATGCAGCCTCTGGTGCTCCGTGCGTAAATTCAATGATACAATATAGTTGCAGTGTTTCGGGTAATGGATGTCAAGATAGTTTTAGAATAGTTTATGGTCGCAATTTAGGAGGTGTAGCTACGCCTCAGTCGTATTATAGGGATGATATTCCTGATTGCCCAGCTAGTGGAAGTGCGGTTTGTCAGGAAATATGGGGAATTAACCGCGGAGAATTTGTAGATATTAGTTTGACTTTTCCACAGCATCAGACAGGGTTTGATATTTCTCCATTAGTTAAGAATTTTACTTTAAATGATAAAGGTGGAAGGACTGCTTATTTTAGCTCTTCTATAGTTAGGACTTCGAGTTTTCACCAAAATTTCAATTTTACACAAGATCCAGACCAAATATGTGTATTTGAAGGTGAATTTGTTGTAGGATGTCGAAATAGAGCTTTGATATTTAAACCTAATGTATATGAATGTGGTAGTTCGCCAAATTCGGGTATTACATGTTCTTCTAATTATTTTGCCCCGAAATTTATTGTTTCTTATGTTTCTGGGTCAGATTCGACTACAGCTATAATTGAACCTGAATCAGTTTATAATCCTGGCGGCATAAATAATAGTATTAATTTAGCGGGTAATACGTTTGAATCGTTTGTAACAGACAATACATTTGCTGTTAAACCATTTTCTGGTGGCAATTCCCCAAATTCTTCAAGCTTATTTGGTAAATATCAAGATAATGTTCCTCCAGTTTATGAAGAAACTATCAATGAAGATACGGTTTATTTAAGCGGTTTAGAGTATATTAATGGTGAGTACCATCTTGGAGGCAAATATGCTTGTTTGAGCGGGAGAGATATGGTTAAATGCCCGAGTAATCCAAAAATGTGTGTGCTTGCTAAATTGCTAAATAAAGATACGGTTCGTTGTTCTGATTTCTTTTCTAAGTCTATGGAACTTGGCGG
>JANQTT010000127.1:8234-28719 GCA_030731565.1 Rickettsiaceae bacterium
AAGTTTATGTAATTCCGCTCAAACATCATCATGTAAGGCGTTTGATTCTCTTCCCCGTATATCTGGTGGTAATATTACGATTAGATCATGTACAGATGAAATAAAATGCTATGATGGTGATGTAGAATTATGTCAGATAAGTAATAACCCTGAAGACAGGGTCAATCCATCTTCTTCTTTAAAAGATATACTATCTGAGGATCAGTATTACAATACTACTGTTGCTGGGCCGTATCCAAACAGTCCATCTTCAAGCGCAGGAAAATATGATAACAATGAAGAAGGGGTGCGTGATAAAACCCCTGTAGAGCTTGGCTTATGTGTTGCTGTGCCTCAAGGTAGATGCCCAGCAGAGAACAACCCAGATAAAGATACAGGATTTGCAAGATGGCCTGCAGCGGATTTAGGAAAAAATTCACTAGGTGTATGTGAGCAAGGCAAGGTGCCAAAAAAGCATCAGAAAGATTTAATAAGAAAATGCATACCTAATCCAAGCACAAAAACATTTAATTTAGAGCCAGTTTATAGGATAAAAAGAGATCAAACTTTCAATACGCCATATAAAATTTATCCAACTAATATTGAATGTGTTAGGCCTCCTCCTCCGCGTGAATAATAAATTTATTGTCAGAAAGAAGAATTATGTATACTAAGTTAGTAAAATTTATAATAACTTTAATTTTTATAATGCTGCTTTATGCTTCGCATACTATCTTGGCATCGCAATCGTCGCTCAAAATTGAGGTTAAAGTTTTAGAACTTTCTGGTTTAGAAACTCAGCTAAATTATTTGGATTTAAAAAATAAGCTAAACAATTTGGCTCGAGAAATTGAAAATACTGCAGAATTATATCAAACCTCAAATCAAAGAGCTTATTGGAAAGCTGAAGGAGAAAAAAGCTTTTCATCATTGTTGAGGTCGGAAGGTTATTATTCTTCAGAAATTGATGTTGAGTTGCCAAGCCAAAAATCTAATATAATAATATTTCATATAGAGCCCTGGCAGCGTTACAAGCTTGCAAATATTAATATTAGGCATGCTAAAGAGAGTAATATATCAGTACTTTTGCCAGATATAAATGAGTTTGGTATAAAGCAAGGACAATATGCAATTGCCAGTGATTTAATTAATGTCCAGGGCAAAATTTTGGCAATGATAGAAAAAAATAATTGCTTGCTATCTATAGAAGTTTCGCATAGCGCAATTATCAATCATTTTGATGATGTTGTGGATGTTACTTATATAGTAAATGCTGGTCCGGAGGCTTCAATAGGAGAGGTTGAGTACAGAGGCCTTGAAAAAGTAAAAGCAGAATATGTTGATAAACTGGTAAGGTTAGAAAAAGGTCAATGCTTCAAGCAGACTTATATACAAGATGTAAGAAGTAGGCTACAAAAAAGTGGTTTATTTGCCTCGACAAATCCAACTATTCCCAAGACTACTAATCCTGACGGTTCAGTACCGATTATATTTAACTTAACTGAGAGAAAATTCAGGAGTATCAAAGCTGGCGTTAGTTATGGTACGGATCTTGGATTAGGCGCAAGGCTTGGCTGGGAACATCGTAATTATTTTGGGGGTGGAGAGGATTTAAAACTCGACTCTTTTATTAATAGAAATGAGCAAATTGCAGAGGTTGGTTATGTCGAGCCGTTTTATAGAAGAGATGACCAGAAGCTTATATTAGGTTCAAAATTTGAAAATAAAAAATCAAAAGCCTACAATAATATAGAAGGATCAGTATTTGGTTTTTTAGAAAGAGAATATTCTTCTAAATGGAGCGGAGGATATGGCGGGAGATTTGCTCAGTCCAAAGTAAAAAGAGACAACTCCGCGCAACATTTTTCGCTATTATCAATTCCAATTTATTTAAAACTTGATACAAGGAAAAATATTTTAAATCCAGAAAGTGGTCATGAAGTTAGGCTTGAAGCGGCTCCGTTTTTTAGTGTTCGTTCCAAAGAAAAACCATTTTTCAAATCCCAATTTTCTGGGTCTAAGTATTTTAAAGTAGAAACCAAACTGAGCCCAGTAATAGCAGTTCGTGGTAGTTTTGGTAGCATTTTGGGTGTTAGGTCAGTTAAATTGCCAATTAATGAAAAATTTTATGTTGGAGGGGCGCAATCTCTTAGAGGTTATGAGTACCAACTCGTTGGCGAGCTTGATTCAAAAAAACGTCCATTAGGTGGTAGGTCTTTTATTGAAACGTCAATAGAGCTAAGATTAAGTATGACTGATACAATAGGTATAGTGGGGTTTTTAGATAGCGGTATGGCTTACTCAGCGATCACGCCGAACTTTAAATTGCCTTTGATGCACGGCGCTGGTTTTGGTTTTAGGTATATGACGAATTTTGGGCCGATTAGAGCGGATATAGGTTTTCCATTAAAAAAACGCAAAGGTGTTGACAAAGCATTCCAGCTATATTTTGGTATAGGTCAGTCTTTCTGATGAAGAAAAAGTGCATATGAAATTTATTTTAAAATTTATTGTAGTGATAACCATAGCTCTTTTCATTGCTGTCGTTTCATTATCAATATGGCTAAAGACTGAAGCTGCAAAGCAACAAATCACTAGTTTTGCGGAAAATTTTTTAACACAAGAATTTGGCATAAAGGCTAATATTGAAGGACTCGATATATCCTTACCAATTATATTAGGCGCTAAGCAGGTTTCCTTCAAAGACGCTGGAGGAGAGGTTATGGTTATTAAAAACTTTTATATCAATATTATCCCTTCTTTGATGTCTTTTTGGGAAATAAATATCTGGAATTTAAGTGCAGATGAAATCAGGTTGTTTAAAGAACCAGAATTTAAGCTTTCTCATAAGGAAAAGGATAAAGGTGATTCCTTATTCAATCCAAATATTATGATTAAAGATATTAATTTTTCCTCAATAATATTAGACAAGGAATTTACTGGCCAAAACCAGGAAATTATTTTTTCTATAGATTCGTATGTTATGTTTAAGGCTAAAAGCCAGATTGTAGATTGTTCTTTAGTTAGTAAATTATTATCTCCACCAATTGAAAATTTTTCTGATAACCAATTAGAATTAGTTGGAAGATACGATTTAAAAAACGATTTAATAGATTTACGTTCTATAAAATTTACATCACAAATACTAAGAGCAGAAGGTGAGTTATTAGCTGATATTAAGCGTGATAAATTATCCGGTGGCATAGAATATAAAATCGAGAACATAAGTAAACTACCATTGGCTAAAGCTAATGGCTTGGGTGGTTCTTTCGTGGGGCAAGTAGGTTTAGAGGGGACTGCATCATTTCCAATAGTGAAAACAAGTGGTAATTTAGACATAAGTTTACCAAAAAATGATTACTTTAATTACTACCCATTATCATTTGTCGGAGATTTTCGTATTGAATCGGGAGGTGTTGATGGGTCTATTAGCTTAAAGCAGGGGGATATCACGGCAAAAAGCAGCATCAAATATAAGGATAGCAAGCTATATTTAGAACAAGCACGTGCGGAGGCTACGGATTTTCTAAACACAGCAGATCTTGTATTTGATACTGAAAGAAAAGTAATAGTTGGTAATGTCAGGTTTAGTGATAAAAACTTAAAAGAAAGTTCAAAATATTTTCCTTTCCTTAAAAGCGGGGCGGTCGATTTAAACTTTAAATTATCTTCGCGTGATAATATATCACAGCAAGTTAAAGTCGACGGTAAACTAAAAAGATTAAATACAAAATATGGTTCATTTGGTTATATAGATATTGATTTGAATATCATGGATTTATGGAATGCAGCTCTAGGTGAGTCTTTTTTGAAAATTAGGACATTTAATTATGGGGATATTGTAATTAAAGAAACAAAATTAGGAATAAAATCAGATTCGGGTACTTTGTATTTAGATAATTCAGTAATTTCTGGGCAACCATATCCAGTAAACCTGAAATTTAATAGTAGTATCAAAAGTGATTCAGCTAGTAATGAATTAATTGCAAAAATAACAAATTTATCTGGGACTTTAAAAGAAGTTCCAATTAAACAAGGTGCTGATATTGATATTTCAATTGGCTTGGATCAAATATTTAAGGCGCAGAACTTGAAGATAGGCGATGGGTTTATTAATTTAGACACCAAATTTAACGACAGTAAAATTTATGCTAATGTTGTTATGAATAAAGTTCCTATCTTTGCTATGCCAAATATTTTTCCCGATATTTTTGATAAAGCATCAATTAGTTCAAAAATTATATTATCTGGTACAAATAGTAATCCTAAGTTAGATGCAAATCTATTGCTTACAAATATTGGGCTTGATACAAAACTTAATGATTTATCAGTGAGGGTTAATGGTAAATACCAAAATAAGCAAATGAACTTGGATTTGAAATTCTTGGAGCAAGAGCAAGTATTAGCACATTCTGATTTAGTTTTGCCTATCAAGTTTTCGTTGAAACCTTGGGAATTTGTTATTCACGAGAAAGAGAACTTTAATGCCAATTTACTAATCTACGAAAATTTTGATCTTATTTCTTTTATTCCTATGCCGGTTGGACATGAAGTATCGGGAAATTTGCAAGGGAATTTTAAAGCCTCTGGTTCTCTTGCTCACCCACAAATACTTGGGAAAATGAATTTATCTAATGGGGGATATACATATAAACAGTATGGTGCAGAATTTAAGAATATTAGCGGCGATATTCTTGCTAAGAATAGCAATTTTATACTAAATAATTTTGTTGTAGAAGATAGCTTCGGTAATAAAATTACTAGTAATGGTAAAATTAATTTAGAGGATGCAAATAAATTTTCAGTTAGTATTGCAACTAAAAAATTTCATCCAATGAGTACTCGTTATTTGCAAGGCGAAGTGGTAGGTAATATTGATATTACTGGAAATAACGAACAAGCTAAAGCTAAGGGGGTATTAGACCTTGGGCCGCTTGAGATAAAGATACCAGAACATTTTAGACAAAATATACCTACTTTAAATATTTCTGAAGTCATTGAAGAAAATGATGTAGTAATTACTAAAGAAGAAAACAATCCATATAAATTAGATCTTGATATTAAGCTAAGCGCTGATAAGCAAGTATATGTTAGAGGATGGGGGGTAGATACTCAATTGAAAGGCAAGCTGCATATCACAGGTCAAGCAGATAATCCTATTATTACTGGAGCTTTAAGGTCAGAAAGAGGGAGATATCAGGAATTTGGCAAAGTACTTAATGTTAAAGAAGGAGTGCTCAATTTTGATGGACCAGTCCCTCCATCACCGTACCTTAATATAGTTGGTGTTACAAACGTTGGCGATACCGAGATAAGGTTAGTTTTGTCTGGTTCGATATTGAATCCATATATTTCAATTGAATCTACCCCAGCCTATAGCCAAGAGACTGCTTTATCAAAATTATTATTTGGCAATGATCCGGAAAATATATCTACTTTCCAGGCATTGCAGCTTGCAAATGGCATGAGAAGGCTGAGTGGTCATGGTGGTGGTTTTGATCCTTTGAGTTTTGGACGTAAAATTTTAGGCGTTGATGATATCAGCTTTAAACAAGATTCGGAAGATCCGAATAAAACTTCAGTTGGGGTTGGTAAGCATTTAACTGATAAAGTATATTTCGAAGTAGAAAGCGGTAGAAGTGAGAATAGTACTAAAACAAGAGTAGAAGTGGAATTAACTCCAAAAATTTCCATAGAAAATGTATTTGAACCCGAAGGTAATACATCGGTCGGAGTTAACTGGAAGTTTGACTATTAAACTCCTTTACTGTAGATTAATCCTGTGGATAACTATAGGCACTCCCTGCGGTACGTAGCGAATTCATTTATCAAAAATTGATTAAAGAATAAATATGACGAATAAAGATCCGAATATAGAAGATGTAGATTTTGGTGATGCTATTTCCGATAGGTACCTTTCATATGCATTATCCACTATTATGTCTAGGTCTCTTCCGGATGTTCGAGATGGTCTAAAGCCGGTACATAGGCGCTTGTTATATGCTATGATGAAGCTTAAGCTCGACCCAAATTCTGGCTATAAAAAATGCGCAAGAGTAGTTGGTGATGTGATAGGTAAGTATCATCCTCATGGAGACACAGCGGTTTATGATACTTTAGTGCGTCTTGCGCAAGAATTTTCTCTAAGATACCCTTTAGTAGATGGACAAGGTAATTTTGGTTCGGTTGACGGAGATAATGCTGCTGCTATGCGTTATACCGAATCGAGAATGACCGAAATTTGTACCCTCCTAATGGAAGATATAGATAAAGATACTGTCGATTTTCGTCCGACTTATGATGATTCAGATAGCGAGCCAGTTCTGATGCCGGCTCAATTTCCAAATTTACTTGCAAATGGTACTGAAGGTATTGCTGTTGGTATGGCAACTAGCGTTCCTCCGCATAATTTACATGAGCTTTGCGATGCCTTAATTTATCTGATTGATAACCAAAAGTCGGCTACTTGCGCTGACATGATGCAGTTTATCAAGGGGCCGGACTTCCCAACTGGCGGTATTATTGTTGATAGCCAAGAAGGGATCAACCACGCTTACGCCACTGGCAGAGGAAGCTTTAGAGTGCGCGCGAAATGGGAAAAAGAAAGTTTTAGTCATGGCTTATATCAGATAGTAGTTACTGAAATTCCTTACCAGGTTCAGAAGTCAAAATTAATAGAAAAAATTGCGGAGCTTTTTAAGGAGAAAAAAATACCATTGATCGGCAATATCCGAGATGAATCGGCCGAGAATATTCGTATTATCATTGAACCAAAAGGAAGAAATTGCTCTCCTGAAATGATCATGGAATCATTATTTAAGCAAACTCCTTTAGAATCAAGAGTATATTTAAATATGAATGTGCTTAGCTCAAAAGGCGCGCCGCAGGTCATGAATATTGTAGAAGTCTTGCAAGAGTTTATTTCTCATAGGCAAGAAATTGTAACAAGGCGCACAAAGTTTCGTATTGGTAAAATTGAGGATAGGCTTGAAATACTTCAAGCGCTAAAAATAGCATATTTAAATATCGATGAAGTTATCAGAATTATTCGTGAAGAAGATGAGCCAAAGAGAGAACTAATAGCAAAGTTTAAAATTAATGACGTTCAGGCAGAGGCTATCTTAAACATTAGACTGCGTGCCCTTCGGAAACTAGAAGAAGAGCAAATTAATGCAGAGCATGAAGAATTGATGAAAGAGCACCAGCAGCTTAGTAAAATACTTGACAGTTCTCAGCAACTTTGGAAAGTAGTTAAGCACGAATTGAAAGATATTCAAAAACGTTTTGGAAATGGGACTAGGCTAGGAGAAAGAAAAACTATTTTTGAAGAAGTAGAAGGGGTTGCGCCAATAATAGATATTTCAGCTTTCATCGAAAGAGAGCCAATAACTGTCATTTGTTCAAAAATGGGTTGGATTCGTTCGATGAGGGGGCACAATTTAGATTTATCCGGTGTAAAATACAAAGATGGAGACACGCAAAGCCACGTAATTGAAACCTATACGACTGATAATATTCTGGTTTGCTCTACAGCTGGTAAGTTTTTTACTATTTTGGCTGATAATATTGCCAGAGGAAAAGGACATGGCGAATCCATTAGATTGATGTTAGATATTGAAAACCATGATGTTGTAAATATCTTCGTTTATAAAAAAGGACAAAAATTATTGCTTGCTTCTAATAATGGCAAAGGTTTTATTGTGAGTAGTGATGATTTGGTTGCATCTACAAAAGGTGGTAAGCAAATACTTAACCTCAGTAAAGACAATAAATGCATAGTATGTACGCCAGTTGAAGGTGATATGGTCGCTGTTATTGGAACAAATCGCAAGTTAATAGTTTTTGGTATAGATGAGCTACCTGAAATGAAGCGAGGACAAGGAGTTATATTGCAGAAATACAGAGATGCAAAGCTAGGGGATGTGAAAACTTTTGCTTCAAACGAAGGTTTGAGCTGGAATTTGGGGACAAAAACACGTTTAGAAAAAGATATAATGTCGTGGCGTGCAAAACGCGGTGGTATAGGAAAAATCCCTCCTGCAGGCTTCCCGAAAGAGAATAAGTTTAATTAGTGCATATAATAACTATATAATTGAATTTGTATTTTTAATTAATAGTTGAAATTTTATGCGCTGGTTCTTTTATATATCATCGATACTATGTTCTTTACTCGTTTATATTACCTATCATTTCTGGCCTCCAGTGATATATTTTCTAATTATCTTAGTCCCATATATACTAATTGGTTTGCATGACGTTTTGTCCTTTAAACACGCATTACTTAGGAATTATCCTGTTATTGGACATTTGAGATATATGCTAGAATTTATTCGTCCTGAAATTCAACAGTATTTTATTGAATCGGATAAAAGTGGTGCTCCATATTCAAGAGAGATTAGATCATTAATATATCAACAATCTAAAGGAGTACGAGATACCATCGCTTTTGGAACAAAAAATGATATTACAGAGGTTGGCTACCAATTTTCCTATCCGTCCTTATTTCCAAAGGAGGTATCTAGCGATAAAGCAAGAATTATCATCGGAGGTAAGGATTGCAAAAAACCCTATAATGCCTCGCGTTTAAACATATCTGGCATGAGTTTTGGCGCGCTTAGCCCAAACGCGATTAGATCTTTGAATAAAGGCGCCTATATTGGTGAATTTGCACAAAATACCGGTGAGGGGTCAATTAGTACTTACCACTTGGAACATGGTGGAGATCTTATATGGCAAGTTGGTACAGGTTATTTTGGATGTCGAACGCTAGATGGCAGGTTTTGTACAGAATCTTTTACAAAGAAGGCTAATTTAGATGTTGTTAAGATGATTGAGATTAAACTCTCGCAAGGAGCGAAGCCTGCACATGGTGGAATTTTGCCAGCTGTAAAAGTTACGGAAGAAATCGCTAAGATTCGTATATTGGAGATGGGAAAAGATGCTATTTCACCCCCAATGCATAGCGAATTCTCTACGCCAATTGGGTTGCTTGAATTTGTAAAAAAATTGAGAGATCTATCAGGTGGTAAACCGACCGGCTTTAAGCTCTGCCTTGGACATAAGGCCGAATTTATGAGCATTTGTAAAGCAATGATTAAGACTGGTATTAGGCCTGACTTCATTACAATTGATGGTGCAGAAGGCGGAACTGGTGCAGCCCCAGTAGCTTTTACTAACAGGCTAGGTACTCCAATTAATGAAGCCATTACGTTTGTAAATAACTGCCTTGTTGGAGCTAATCTTAGAGAGGATATAAAATTAATAGCCAGCGGCAAAGTCGCAACAGGCTATGACCTGGTTACAAAAATTGCTCTTGGGGCAGATTCATGCAGCGCAGCAAGAGCTATGATGTTTGCCCTGGGGTGTCTTCAATCATTACAATGCAACACTAATGCATGCCCAACAGGTATAGCAACCCAAAAGAAAGTGCGTTGGTCATCTCTTCATGTAAAAGATAAATCGCTCAGAGTAGCAAATTTTCATAAACGTACAATGCATTCATTTCTAGAATTTGTCGGAGCTTTGGGAATAGACGACCCTGACAAGCTAGACCCTTCGTATATAAGAAGATACGCTGATCTTGGAACAAGTAAAAGCTTTGCCACGATTTATCCGCAATTAGGTGCAGGAGAGTTGTTAGATAAAAATTCTATTGGAATTTACGCGGATTTGTGGAAGTTAGCCAAAGCAGAAAGTTTTCAGTAGTATTTTATCCCTTTAGGAACCTTTTTACTTTAGGAGGGAGTAGTATATGCCAAGTTTTAAATCAAGTCACTTACGTTTGCTAAGAATAGCCGTGCTCTATGGGAATTGGGTTTTTCAAAGAATTCTTGAGCGGGTTGGTCTGCTAGTATAACTCCTTTATCCATAAATATGATTCGGTCAGCAATTATTTTAGCAAAATTTATTTGATGAGTAATTACCACCATAGTCATTTGGTTTTTAAGATCATTAATAATTTGGATAATATCTCTGATTACTTCTGGATCAAGCGCAGAAGTTGGCTCGTCGAAAAGGATAATTTCTGGGTCCATCATTAAAGCACGGCAAATAGCGGCTCTTTGTTTTTGGCCTCCAGAAAGATCATTTGGTGCGGCATCTATTTTATCGCCAATACCAAATTGTTCAAGCAGATCTCTAGCTTTTTTCTCGGTATCTATTATGTTTGCATCTAAAACGTTTCTAGGCCCATATGTTAGGTTTTCAAGAACGCTCATATGGGGAAATAGATTGAACTGTTGGAAAACCATGCCTATTTTAAAACACAGCTTGCCACGATTTTTTCTAGTTAGTTTGGTGCCATCAATTAAGACTGAGCCGCTTGTAGGGTTTTCCAAATTATTTATGGTACGTAGTAATGTTGACTTACCACTTCCTGAGGATCCAATAACCACAACGGTTTCGCGTTTATCAAGTATTAGATTAATATCTTTTAAAGCGTAATGATCGTCGAATTTTTTGGTAATATTTTTTAGCTCAATCATAATGCTATTCTCTTTTCTAAAGCCATTGCAAAACTACTAATAATTAGTACTAGTATATAATATGCGGCAGCTGCTATTAGCATCGGCGTGAAGAAAGTGAAAGTATCTGCTGCAACTATTTGCGCTCTTCTCATTAAATCCATTTCGCCAATAACGGAAATTAACGCAGATTCTTTAATTAGGTTGATTAATTCATTCACCAGTGCTGGCAAAATTTTACGGAATGCTTGAGGCAGCACAATATCTTTCATACGTAGTATTGGAGGGATACCAAGAGCTTTTGCTGCTTCAATTTGGCCTTTATCAACGGCTGCAATACCCGCTCTAATAATTTCTGATACATATGCGCCAGAATTAAAAGAAAAAGCGATTATGCCAGCAGAAAAAATACTTAATTTTATTCCGAGTAATCCTGGCAAGCCGTAGTATATTATAGTGAGCTGAATTAGCAAAGGTGTACCACGAAATACAGAGGTATAGCTATGGGCAAATATACGCAGAACTTTGACATCAATAATTTTGCATATTGCAAGAAGGGTTCCGATTACTAATCCCAAGCATACAGCTGTGACGCTATATTTTAGAGTAATAAATACTCCTTGAAGAATAAAATATATTTGCGGCAAAAGCGCCACTAGCTCGTCATACATTTGTTTTAATTAATTTATATTATAAAAAAATTATAAGGAAAACGGTTATACTAAGGTTGAATCCATTACGCAAATTAATACCAACCTTAGCTTAAATATTATTACATTACTCTATTGCCTACCTACTCGTGTAGTAGGTTTCGCTCTTTGTGTATTATACTATTTAAGCTGGAATATGGTATAAGAATAAAGAAATTTAGGTTTTCGTCAATAAATTACTGCATTTTTTTGATTATAGTTTACACAATATATTTATAGTATGTCTATAGGAAATATTTAAAGGCATTGTTAAATAAATATAGATACCATAACCACCACCGCGATTATCCTGAGCTAAACGCGGTTATCCTGAGCTAAACGCGGTCATCCCGGGCTTGATCCGGGATCTTTTGGATCCCTAAAAAACAACAACCCGCATTTTGCTTTGGATCCTCCAAACAAGTTCAGGATGACGGTTTCTATACCTATATTTATTTAACAATGCCTATTTAAAAATTATATCGTTTTGCCTACAATTGGGTTATATAGTAGATTAAATTAAATTCAGAAAGAAGTTGATCAATTGTGCTTGAAGAATTGTCGTTAGAATTTATTTTTCAGTTTATGCTTGTCTTTGCTAGATTGGGGACAGCTTTTCGTACTTTTCCGGCGCTGGGATCAACCTATATTCATTCTCGAGCTAAATTGTTTATTGCTCTGGCAATTAGCTTTGTTATGCTACCCATTTTAGCGCCATACTTACCTAAATATACCGATAATTTTGCTAAAAATATAGGGTACATAGCAATTGAAATATTGATAGGCCTGATCATTAGTATTGCAGCAAATATATACTTTATGTCGCTCCATTTTGTTGGCCAAATATTGTCTATGCAGTCTGGTCTTGGTTCTGCGGCATTTTTTGACCCTATGCAAAAATCGCAAGTCGCAATCTTTTCTAATTTTATGCTGATTATTGCGATTGTAATGATTTTTGCAAGCAATGTTCACCATCTATTTATTAGCGCTGTTGCCGATAGTTATATGAAATTTCCTCCCGGAGAGCTGGTTGATTCTGGTGACGTTAGTCGGTTTGTTTCATTTGTAATAAATGATAGTTTTATTTTATCATTTAAAATAGTTTCTCCATTTTTAGTCGTCGGTCTTGCTATAATGACTGGAAGCGGTCTGCTTTCTAGATTGATGCCTAACCTGCAAGTTTTCTTTGTAATAACCCCTGCTCAAATATTTATCATGTTTGGAACAATGTATATTGTAATCCAAGTCGTAGTCTCAAAACTTGTTGTTGCAATCAATGAGAGCGTAAATGTTTTGGGTTTCTAGAGTGAAGGCTTATCTCATGAGCGCCTCTATACTGTTATTTAGAAATTCCCGCTATAACATGAAAAACTACTTGTCAAAGTTTATTGGATTGTGTATGATATCTGCTCGGAAAAGCAACGTGGCCCTGGTATGCCTAATTTGCTTAGCTATCAGTATAGTCATACATTTGAATGACTATACCATTTGTCAAATACCAAAAATTTGAGGATTATTATGCCTAAAATGAAAACGCACTCAGGTGCAAAGAAGCGTTTTAAACTAACAGCTTCTGGAAAAGTAAAAGCAGCTCAGGCTGGTAAACAGCATTTTATGAGACGTCGCACAAAGTCACAACTTCGTGACCAGAGAGGTACAGAGGTTCTTTGCGATCAAGATGCAAAGAGATTAAAGAAAATTTTTCTCCCGAATGGTTAATTAATTAGGAAGTTTAGAATATGACACGTGCAAAATCAGGAAAAATATCAAAAAATCGCCATAAAAAAATTATTAAAATGGCAAAAGGTTACAGAGGCAGAGGTAATAACTGCTTCAGAGTGGCCATCGAAAGAGTAGAAAAAGCGCTTCAATATGCTTATAGAGATAGAAGAAATCGTAAGCGCGATTTTAGAGGGCTTTGGATTCAAAGAATTAATGCTGCTGCTCGTCAGCACGGTATGGTTTATTCAACGTTTATCGGTGGAATGAAAAAAGCTGGTATAGAAGTAGACCGTAAGATGCTTGCGGAAATTGCAGTAAGCAGTCCAGAAAGTTTTGCGCATATTGTTGCGCAAATCAAAAAAGCTGGATAATTAGGGCTGTATAGCCTAAATAATTTTACTATATACATTGCGTAAAGACGGGGCTTTGGCCTCGTCTTTTTTTAATTGAATATAATTTGCTACATAATTTGCTGTATAAAGCGCTTTTTGTTTATGTCTTGTTTTATTTTAGTTTACAATTTAATCGTTCCTTCATAATCTTTTGATGTAATACCAGTTACAACTCGAATATTACTAAATTCTCTCTTGGTTTGCTTATTATATAAGTTTTGCTACTTGCGTCTTGTACTATTTTAAGTTGGGGTTTGGTATAATTGTTTTTATGTTTATTATGGGGAAGGTATATGCAAGCTAATAATACTAGGGGATCATCTAGTGGGTCAATAAGTGGAGAGAATATCGTCAGTATTGTAGGGATGGGCGTATCTTTATGCTTATCTATTATAACATTTTTAACAACAATATTAACGTGTACATACATTGCTCTAAAATCTAAGTTTAGAGATAAACAAAAAACAGATATTGAGATCTCAACAGAAACTCCGGAAAGAAGCGCCAAAATAAAAATTTCATTATTAAATAATGAAACATATTCACTTGATACTAAAAATTTTAATAATAAGAAAGAAATTAAAAATAGAAAATCAGATAAAAATAGTAAAGATAATGATCTAGACATAGGTGAAAATGACCTAGATGAAGTATTGAGCAATAATTATAAAGGGGATGTGATAATTGCAGAGACAAGGGGTAGTGTAACGACGAATGCTCTCAATACTTTCCTTAAAGCGGCTCAAATTGGTTCTCTGGGAAATGGTGATAATAAGGCTGTTTTAGATGTATCTGCAATTCGTATTGTGACCAATAACGGGTCAAATGCGAATGTACAAGAAATAGATCCGGATACTGGTACTGTTAAAATCGATATACTTGGTGAGGCTCCAGAGTAGTTAATTTACTTTTTGCTGGATTTGTTGCAAAGCATAATATAGAATGTCGTAAATTATTCCAAAGACATAAAGCTAAAAATATTCAAATGCAACTATTTCCTTTGAGATTACTTCCGGCAAAGCCAAAATTTGATTTCATAAAAATGAAAAAGGTAAACTATGGTTTGTCTTTGCTATTACTTATTATGAGTTTTATATGGATTGGTGTGCATAAATTTAATTTTGGTATTGATTTTATTGGCGGGATTAGCATGGAAGTCAGGACTGACCAAGAGCCAGATCTAGGGCAAATGAGAGAGGTTTTGGGCGGCCTTGGTATAGGTGAAGTTGTGCTACAGAATTTTGGAACATCAAAAGATCTATCGATAAGGGTTGGCGTAAGCGACGAAGAAAAATTAGTAGAAAATATCGCTCTAATTAAACAGACTTTAGCTGATAAATTTCCTTATGAATTTGAATATCGCAAGGTTGATTTTGTTGGCCCTCAGGTGGGAGAGCAAATGATTCGTTCTGGTATGATGGCAATGGTTTTAGCTTTTATTGCGATTATGCTTTACATATGGGTACGATTTGAATGGCATTTTGGAGTTGGGGTATTACTAGCTTTAATTCATGATGTAATTTTAAGCTTAGGTTTTATGAGCATTACAGGCTATGACTTTAATTTAAGTACTATTGCAGCGATTTTAACAGTGATTGGCTATTCAGTTAATGATTCGGTAGTTATTTATGATAGAATACGTGAAAATTTACGTAAATATAGTAGAAAAACTGTCAGTGAAATCATTAATTTAAGCATTAACGAAACCTTGTCTAGAACTACTATTACGGCCCTTACAACACTGCTTGCAAATTTTGCATTGATTGTTTTAGGGGGTGAAGCAATTCGGAGCTTTAGTATTTTAGTTTTTGTTGGAATATTTATTGGTACGTATTCTTCTATTTTTATTTCTGCACCGATACTGACTTTGTTTAATTTTAAAAAATTTAAAGAGTAGTTTTTATGAGAATTTCTGCAAATGAAATTAAAATTGGTAACATTTTAGATTATAAAGATGCGCTTTGGCAAGTTGCTAAAAATCCAGAGCATACAAAGCCTGGTAAGGGCGGTGCTTATGTCCAGGTGGAAATGAAAAATTTGCGTACTGGCACTAAGTTAAATCAAAGGTTTAGCTCAACTGAGAATGTAGAAAAAGCCTTCTTGGAGCGTAAAAAAATGCAATATTTATACGCAGAAGGTAATCACTTGGTTTTTATGGATCCGGATTCCTTTGAACAACTAATGCTTGATAAGGATCTGATAGGTGAAAAATTTCCTCTGCTTACTGACGGTATGGATTTAGAGGTAGAATTCTATAAGGAAGATCCGTTGAGCATAAAATTACCAGCAAATATTATAGTAGAAGTCGCAGAAACTGATCCAGTAATTAAGGGAGCAACTGTTACTTCATCGTATAAACCTGCTTTGCTCTCTAATGGTTTGAAAGTTCTGGTACCACCTTACCTTGTAAGTGGAGAAAAGATAGTCATTAAATCTGAAGATTTGACATTCGTAGAAAGGGCAAAATAATGCAAGGTGATACCGGCTTAATCATTGATGCCACTAGGCGCGCCTCGAAAGCATTACAAAGAGATTTCTTCGAGCTAGAGAATTTGCAGTCATCCGAAAAAGGTAATTCTGCTTTTGTACAAAAATCTTGTAGTAAGGCTCTACAAACTTTGCATGCGGCTTTGGGGAAATATTATAAGACAATTATATTTAATAATGATGATGTAGAATCTGCTGATTTTACTGGTCAAGCTGTACTTATTGAAACTCTTGATGGACTGGGGAATTTTACAAGGTCATTACCTTATTTTGCAAGTATGGTTACTATAGTTTCAAAAAATAATGACCAGTTGAGCGCTGAAAGAGCTGTCATTAATTTTCCAGCACTTGGCGAAATTTACTATGCAGAGAAGGGAAAAGGAGCATGGGTTGAAAGGCTGGCCTCAAATATTACAGGGGCTACTAGAACCAGAGTTTCAGGATATGGTAATGTTAGTGAAATGGTTATAGCTTCGTCCAATAATTTTTTAGATAGTGCTAGATCTATTTCCGCTAATGTCAGAGTTTTTGACTCTTATACATATTCGCTTGCTCAGTTGGTTACAGGAAAGATCGATGCTATGATAGTTAATCTGAGAGCTCTTTCATTACCTGGAATTCAGCTATTTATGAAAGAAGCTGGCGGTGCATATAGAATTAACAATGAAAGCCTTATTGCTTCAAACTTCAAATTGCGCGAAAAAATTTAGCGATTTGAATTCAACTAAATATACGCTAATACAACTTGAAATGACTATAAATCAGCTTTTTTAATAAAAATTGTTTTGCCATAATATTTTTTCAATTATAGTAAATTTAAGTTGAATTAGGACTTATACTAATTCTGAAATTAAATATTACTACGTTGCTCGTCGCTCACCTACCCCTATATAGGCTTCGCTCTTTGCGCATTGTACTATTTAATTTTATAATTGCTATTAGAATATTTTGGAGCTTGGGATTAAGCTATGAAAAAATTTACGATAAACTGCGATTTCGGTGGGCAAATGGCGCCTTTTACAATCTTTATTGGCAAGCCAGAAAAGGGACATCATCCTCTGCATTTCCAAGCAGATTGGCTTTCAAAAGCTCGTGGGGGGATGATACCTGGCGAAGTAATGGAAGCAGTTACGCAACTTCAAGATCTTGCAGAAAAAAATGGAATATCACTTGAAGAGCTTTGTGTATATGCACTTGGTTCGGAGGAGCAACAAGCGGAGCTTGAGGCGGCTACGGCAAATGAAGAGGTTGTAAGTACGGATTCGGATAGTAATGAAATAGACAAGGACTAAAATATTTCAGGAAACGATAACAACTGTTATAGTAAATTAGATTAAAAAATATTCCTAATTCAATGTAATTTACTATAAATTTCGCCTGAAGAGCAAAAAAGATGGCCAGACCAACGCAATTTTTGCAGCAATTAGCTTCAACTTTAAGCAAAGCTTAAATTAGTTCAAGGAACTTTGTTAACTCTTCTGCCAGATCCCATTTTTTGCAAAAATTTACCCAATTTACAGCTAAAATTTTTTATCCAAAATTTAGAATTTAGAGTAATTCACAAAATACTAAGTTTTTAAAACCTTAGAATTTCCCTGCTTTAGGAGGTAGTGGAGGTCAAATTACAATATTAACAATCTTTTTAGGAACGACTATAATTTTGCGTATTTCTGCGCCATTAATATGTTTTGCTATAGAAGGTAATTCTACTGCGATCCTTTTTATATCTTCTTCGCCCAAATCATCAGTAAAGTCATGAGTTGCACGGAGTTTTCCTTTTACCTGAATTGCCATGGTATAACTGTCTGAGACAAGTTTAAATTCATCGAATTCTGGCCAAGGTGTTTTGTATAGAGGAGTAATATTGCCCATTTTTTCCCATAGCTCCTCAGTGATGTGTGGAATAAATGGATTAAGCAGCTGAACCATTACAGAAGCGCATTCCATTACTGATTCTTTATCTACTTTTCCTAAATTTATCTCATCACTTGCAGCGTTATATAATTCTCGTATCCTAGCTATTGCTTTGTTTAAACGATAATGCATTATATCGTTAGAAACATTTTTGATAGTTGTATGGAGCTTTGTTTGTAGTTGAGTATTTGTAACTCCGCTATCCTTTGCTGTAGGGAGTTTTTCAATGAAAGTCTCTAATTTAGTAATAAATTTTTTACAACCATCAAGACCCGCTGCTGACCATTCTAGATCTTTTTCGGCAGGACTATCAGATAATACAAACATACGGATAGCATCTGCACCATGTGTAGAAAGCATACTTTCAAGGTCAATCACGTTAAGTTTTGACTTGCTCATTTTTTCAATCTTACCACGAGTAACAGGCCTTCCTGTTTTAGCATGAACTAATTCGCCGTTTTTATTTTCTATAACCTCTTCTGGGTATAACCAATTATTTTTTTCGTCTTTATAAGTTGCATGGAGTACCATCCCTTGAGTTAAGAGTCGTTTAAATGGTTCGCGTACATTCAAGTAGCCAACATCCGACATAGCTTTAGTAAAAAATCTTGCGTATAAAAGGTGCAAGATAGCGTGTTCAATTCCGCCGATATATTGATCAACCGGAAGCCAATAATTACACGCGTCTTTATCTACCATTTGCTCAGAATTATTATTACAAAACCTAGCAAAATACCAGGAAGATTCAAAAAATGTATCAAAAGTATCTGTTTCTCGGACTGCTGGTGATAGGCATTTTGGGCAGTCCACATGTTTCCAAATTAAATGGTTATCCAGCGGATTACCTGGCTGCTCAAAATTAATATCTTCTGGTAATTTAACAGGTAAATCGCTTTCTGGAACAGGAGTAACGCCGCAATTATCGCAATAAATAATCGGAATTGGGCATCCCCAATAACGCTGACGAGAGACGCCCCAATCACGCAAACGGTAATTTGTTTCTCGCTGGCCAATGCCAAGCTCTTCGAAGCGTTTAATTGATTTTTCTCTGGCTTCGCGAACGGTTAAGCCGTTAAGAAAAAAAGAATTAACTATTAGATCATCTAAATCATAGATATAAGCGCTTTTACTTAAGTCTAATTCATGTTTATTACTCGTGGCTATTTGTAGTATACCTAAGCCTTCTGTGCTTTGAGCCAATTCGTAGTCCCTTTGGTCATGTGCCGGGCAACCATATATAGCACCAGTCCCATAATCCATAAGTACAAAATTTGCTATAATAACAGGTAATTTTATATTTTTGTCAAATGGGTGTTTGGCATATAGACCAGTATATACGCATTCTTTTTTTGTTTTTTCTAAAGCTGATTCTGAAGTTGCAGTATGCTCGCACTTTTCAATAAATGCTTTGATTTCATCATTTTTGGTAACTTTATTTACCAGCGGATGATTATAAGCTATTGCAACAAACGTAGCGCCAAAAATTGCTTCTGGAGTAGTAGAATAAACTTCAATTTTATCTTCTAGATCATTTATATCAAAATGGAATCTAGCACCTTCAGATTTGCCGATCCAATTACGCTGCATAGTTTTTACATTATCAGGCCAATCTTCTAGCTTATTAATATCTTGTAGTAGCTCTTCTGCATAATCAGTGATCTTTAGGAACCATTGCCTTAAGTAGCGTTTTTCAACTAAAGCTCCTGATCTCCATCCACGACCGTCAACAACTTGTTCATTTGCAAGCACTGTATTATCAATAGGGTCCCAGTTCACCGAAGCTTCTTTCTGGTAGGCAATTCCGCGTTCAAGTAGATCTAGAAAAAACTTTTGTTCATGTTTGTAATAGTCTGGAGAGCAACTTGCTAATTCTCTGTTCCAATCATAGGAAAGACCGACGGATTTTAGCTGATCTCGCATTGTATCAATATTGGAGTATGTCCAATCTCCCGGATGCGTATTATTTGCGATTGCTGCATTTTCAGCAGGAAGTCCAAATGCATCCCAACCCATAGGATGTAAGACATTATATCCACTACTCTGTAAATACCTAGAAATCACATCGCCAATTGCATAATTACGCAAATGCCCAACATGAAATTTTCCAGACGGATATGGAAACATTTCAAGTACATAATATTTTGGTTTACTTGAATTATTTTCAGGAATAAAAGCGGAATCCTGGTCCCATTTTTGCTGCCATTTTCTTTCGATTTCTAATGTGGTCATAAAAAGTAATTTATCTTACAGATTGTAAATAAAGGTCACGCGCTTTTCTGATAATTTTATCTTCTAAAACAGCAGCAATTGGAGATTGTTTGTGGTCTTCAGACCATTTACCATTTACTCTACTTTTTTGAAAGGCAACAACTTCGAGAGCTTCTGGCGTAATTAACTCGTCTTTAATATAGACATTGACCTTAAACTGAGTATCTTTCTGATCTGCAGGGCTATACCATTCTGTAATAATAGTACCAGCGTTGCTATCAGCAGAAGCAAGGGGCGCAAACTTCAATACATCAATTGCCGCTTTATATAGATATTTATTTACGTTACCAATTTTAGCACGAGTATCCTTGCTTTTTTCTTTTCCAGGCCTAAATACGATACCTTCGCCGCCCACTAATGAGCCCATTTCTTCCATTTCTTTCTCTAAATCAGTTTGCGGGTAATCGCTTGCCATTGTGTTTGTCGCGAAATAAATAAGCCCTACAATAATTAGCACAATATTTTTCATAATTTAAATCTCAAAATTTAGGCGTAGTTGAATGGATTTAAAATAAATATAGCTTTATTATGCAAAAATGACAACAAAGAAATCATCAGCAGTTTTTTGAAC